>NZ_JAAGPK010000185.1:0-14376 GCF_017104685.1 Burkholderia sp. Tr-20355
TCCGCGCAGGACCGACAGCAGCCGGCTCATCGGCCGCCTCCGTGCGCACGGCGCGGGCACCGGGCCGCGGCCGCGGCACGGCGGCGGACGGGCAGGCGAACCGGAACGGAGCGGAAGGGCGGACGCGGCATGACTGGAGACATCGGGCGGATCGTGGCCGGACACGGTGGTCGGGCCGTCAAACATCATATGAATGGCGGCCGGGACGCGGGTCCGGGCCGGTGGTCGGGCACGCTCATTTTAGGGCCGCGGCGCCGCGCGTTCGGGGCCGGTGCGACCGGGTTTTGTAACCGATTGTATGGCACCGGGCGAACGGTTTCGCGGGGTCGGTCCATTTCCATCCAAAGCGGCTCAAGCGTCTCGTGCATTCGCGTCGCGAAACGGGCCGCGGCGCCGGCTCGCCAGTCTGTAACCATTCACGGTATACGCCCCGATACCCTTCGTCTAGAATCCGCGTAACTTTTACAAACCATCCCCAGACAACGCAGGCGGGGAAGCCGGCAGACGCCGGAGGGACGGAGATTGGCACGCGCCGGGCGTGCACGACGGTTGCCTTTTCCGGGCGCCTTCCGCTGCCATGGGCCGCCTGCCCGCACGCATGATGAACGCACTGGAACAAGAGCTCGCCACGCTGATCATCGGCGAACTGAATCTCGAAGACGTCCCGCTCGACACAGTGACGGCCGACACTCCGCTGTATGGCGAAGGTTTCGGGCTCGACTCCATCGACATCCTGGAAATCGCGCTGCTGATCTCGAAGAAATTCGGCTTCGAACTGCGCTCGGACAATCCGGACAACCAGACGATCTTCGCGACGCTCGGCGCGCTGGCCGCGTACGTCGCCGCGCATCGCACGAAGTAACGGTGGCGCGCAGTGCATGACGGGATGCGGCGGCGATCGGCATACGGTTCGCCGTCGCGTCGATCGAGGTGAAACGCGATGAACGGAGCAATTCGATGCGGGCACTCGTGACGGGCGGCAGCGGCGCACTCGGGCAGGCGATCTGCACGGCGCTCGCGCAGGCCGGCCATGAAGTATGGGTGCATGCGAACCGCCATCTCGCGCAGGCGGAGGCGGTCGCGCAGCAGATCGTCGCGGCCGGCGGCAGCGCGCATGCGATCGCATTCGACGTGACCGACGCCGAAGCGACGCTCGCCGCGCTGAAGCCTTTCATCGACACGTCGCCGGTGCAGATCCTCGTCAACAACGCAGGCATTCACGACGACGCGCCGATGGCCGGCATGTCGCAACGGCAATGGCACAGCGTGATCGACGTGACGCTCAACGGCTTTTTCAACGTCACGCAGCCGTTGCTGCTGCCGATGATCCGCACGCGCCGCGGGCGGATCGTCAACATCGCGTCGGTGGCCGGCGTGACCGGCAATCGCGGGCAGGTCAACTACGCGGCCGCGAAGGCGGGGCTGATCGGCGCGACGAAGTCGCTGTCGCTGGAGCTCGCGTCGCGCGGCATCACCGTCAACGCGGTGGCGCCCGGCATCATCGAATCGCCGATGGCCGAACAGGCGTTTCCCGCCGAACGCATCAAGCAGCTCGTGCCCGCGCAACGCGCGGGCCGGCCCGACGAAGTCGCGGCGATGGTCGCGTATCTGGTGTCCGACGCCGCGGCTTATGTGACGGGGCAGGTGCTGTCCGTCAACGGCGGTCTCGCGTGACGACGCGCGCCGCGTCCGTCGCGTAACGCAACGCGGCGCAGGGCCGTGTTGCCGCGCGGCCCGCGCCGCATAGTGAGGAAATCGAAGTGTCCGTGCATCCCGTCGACGCCGAACGGCGCTCGTGTTCGCCGCCGTCCGCCACCGCGCCGTTCGCGCATGGCGGCGACCGCGCGCTGCGGCTCGTCCAGATGAGCCATGCGCGGCTCGTCGCGTTGCTGCATGCCGCGCGGCTCGACCACGTCGTGCCGGGCGTGCTGGGCGCGGTGTGCATCTGCGCGGCCGGCTCGCATGCCGATGCCGCGCAACGGATCCTTGCCGATACCGCGCCCGACCTGCCGGTCGCACCGGTGCGGATGGCGGTGCTCGGCGCCGATGCCGCGCCGCACGACGCCGTCTGCGAAATCTGGCAATGCGATGCGCGCGACCTGCGCAGCGAACGGCGCGGCGCACTGCACTACCGCTACAGCGAAACGGCCGGGCTCGTGTTCGGCAGCCTCGTCGTGCAGGAGACGCATGTCACGCACAATGCGTACGACGGCGGTACGCCGCTCGAGCGCGCGACGTTCGATGCATACCGCATGCTGTTCGACCTGCTCGATGCGCTCGACATGCCGCATCCGCTGCGCATCTGGAACACGGTGCCGGCGATCAACGCGGTGCAGTTCGGGATCGAGCGCTATCGTCAGTTCAATATCGGCCGCCAGCAAGCGTTCGACGCGTGCCGTCGCGCGCTGACGGGCGGCGTGCCGGCCGCGTGTGCGCTCGGCTCGGTCGTGCCGGTCGCGGGCGATGCCCCGCCGGCCGCGCCGCTCGCGGTTCATTTTCTCGCGAGCCGCACGCCGGCCGATCCGGTCGAGAATCCGCGCCAGGTGAGCGCGTACCACTACCCGGCGCAGTACGGCCCGCGTGCGCCGACGTTCGCGCGCGCCGCCGCGTGGGCCGCTGGGGCCGCGGCGCCGGTGCTGTTCGTATCGGGTACCGCGAGCATCGTCGGGCATCGCACCGTGCATCACGGCGACGTCGTCGCGCAGACGCGCGAGACGGTCGCGAATCTCGCGGCCGTGCTCGAGCAGGCCGCGCGGCAGGGGCATGGCCCGTTCTCGCTCGCCGACCTGAGCTATCGCGTCTACGTGCGCGACGCCGGCGATGCCGCGGCGCTCGCCGCGATCGGGCGCGTGCTGCGCGACGCGGCCGGGCCACGCGTGCGGCCGCTGTTCGTGCACGCGGACGTGTGCCGCGACGACCTGCTGGTCGAGATCGAGGCCAGTGCGGGACATGCAATGGAGTGGCTGTCATGAAGCGCGAGAACCTCACGATCCGGCAACCGGCGAATGGCGTCGACGATGTCCTCGACGAAGCCTGCCGACGTTCGCCGGCAAGTCATAAAATTTTGTCAGGATCCCCGTCTTCGCAATCGGCTGTTTCCATGTCCAAGCTGCACGCCTCGTCCACCCATCTCGTGCTGATCCCGAGCTACAACCCGGGTGTCAAGGTCGACACGACCGTGCGCCAGGCGCGCGCGCGGTGGAACCCGGTGTGGGTCGTCGTCGACGGCAGCACCGACGGCAGCGCCGAACGGCTGCAGGCGATGGCCGAGCGCGATCCAGGATTGCGCGTGATCGTGCTGCCGGAGAATCGCGGCAAGGGCGCCGCGGTGCTCGCGGGGCTCGACGCGGCGGCCGCGAGCGGCTTCACGCACGTGCTGACGATGGATTCCGACGGCCAGCATCCGGCCGACCTGATTCCCGCCTTCATGGCCGCGTCGCAGGCCGAGCCCGACGCGATGGTGCTCGGCGTGCCGAAGTTCGACGCGAGCGCGCCGCAGTTGCGCGTGCAGGGCCGCCGGCTGTCGAACGCCTGGGCCGACCTCGAGACGCTGTGGGCCGGTATCGGCGATTCGCTGTACGGGTTTCGCGTGTATCCGGTCGCGCCGCTCGCGGCGATCATGCGGCGCCAGCCGTGGATGCGCGGTTTCGACTTCGATCCCGAAGCGGCCGTGCGGCTGTGCTGGGCCGGCGTGCGCCCGATCCGCATCGACGCGCCGGTGCGCTATTTCGGCCGGCACGAGGGCGGCGTCTCGCACTTCCACTATGGCCGCGACAACGCGCTGCTCGCGTGGATGCACCTGCGCCTGTTCGCCGGTTTCGCGGTGCGCCTGCCGATGCTGGTCGCGCGGCGGTTGACGCGGCGCAGCAACCAGACCGCCTGAGCGGCGGCCGGCCCGGTTTCCGTCCCGAACGTCGCCCGGGGGCGACGATTGCTCCGTTTTTTGTCGTCAATTCGGTGACGAATCGCGTCTTCATTTCAATTCATCGAGTAATGAAGGTGTCATCCGATGTAAACATCTGGTAATTTTCTGCCGGATTATGCAAAATCGCCGCTCCCAAATACAACTATCGAGGGATTCCGGGATGCAACTCAAGAAAGCGGTGGCGGCGTGTGGCGTGGCGTTCCTGTTGAGCGCATGCGGTGGGGTACAGAGCCTGGACGCGAACAGCCTGACGTCGGCGGGGACGAACCTGTACAAGGCGGCGACGCTGTCGGACAGCGACATCGCGGCACTGTCGAACGAATCGTGCAAGTCCAGCGACGCCGAGTCGAAGATCGCGCCGGCGAACAGCGCATACGCGAAGCGCCTGACGAAGGTGATGAAGGGCTTCGGCGACATGACGCTGAACGGCCAGAAGATCAACTACAAGGTCTACATGACCAAGGACGTCAACGCGTGGGCGATGGGCAACGGCTGCGTGCGCGTGTACAGCGGCCTGATGGACATGATGAACGACGACGAGCTGCGCGGCGTGATCGGCCATGAAATGGGCCACGTCGCACTGGGTCACTCGAAGAAGGCGATGCAGACGGCGTACGCGGTGAGCGCGGCGCGCAGCGCGGCCGGCGCGGCATCGCCGGGCGTCGCGGCGCTGTCGAGCTCGCAGCTCGGCGACATCACCGAGAAGTTCATCAACGCGCAGTTCTCGCAATCGCAGGAAAGCGCGGCGGACGACTACTCGTTCGACCTGATGAAGCAGAAGGGCATGAGCCAGAAGGGCCTCGTCACCGGCTTCCAGAAGCTCGCGCAGCTGGACGGTGGCCAGAGCTCGATGATGAGCTCGCACCCGTCGTCGGCGAGCCGCGCGCAGCACATCCAGGATCGCATCGCGAAGGGCAGCTGATCGCGCGACGCGCATGACGAATCGCCGGCCCGCGCCGGCGATCGGCACGCGAAACGAAAAACCCCACGCCCGTTCGGGCGTGGGGTTTTTGTCTTGTGGGGCCGCCGGTGCGCCGCTTACGGCACCATTCCCGGCAGCACGTACGCCTGTACGAGCGTGATCAGCCCGACGATCACCGCGAACAGCAGGCTGTGCCGCACCGTGAAGCGGAACAGCTCGGATTCCTTACCGACGAGGCCCGTCGCCGCGCATGCGACCGCGATCGACTGCGGCGAGATCATCTTCGCGGTCACGCCGCCCGTCGTGTTCGCGGCGACCGCGAGTGTCTCGGGCACGCCGAGCTGGTGCGCGGTGGCCTGCTGCAGCGAGCAGAACAGGGCGTTCGACGAGGTATCGGAGCCCGTCAGGAACACGCCGAGCCAGCCGAGGAACGGCGAGAAGAACGGGAACGCGGCGCCGGTCGCGGCCAGCATCAGCGCGAGCGTCGACGACATCCCCGAGTAGTTCGCGACGAACGCGAACGCGAGCACGAGGCCGATCGACAGGATCGGGCGCGTCAGCTCCTTCAGCGTCTCGCCGAACGTGACGAGCGCGTCGCGCGGCTTCATCTTCAACAGCGCCATCGAGATCAGCGCGGTCACGAGGATCGCGCTGCCGACCGCCGACACCAGATCGATCTTCAGCACCGCGTCGAGCGCCTTCGGCGTCGCGGCGATCGGGGCGGTCTTCACGACGAGCTGATCGAGCCCGGCCACGTGGAACTTCAGCACGGTCGACGCGAGCGCGCCGTGTGCGGCGAACAGCGCCTTGAACGGCGCGAGGCTCCAGACGGTGACGACGGCCGTGAGAATCAGGAACGGCGACCACGCGCGCACCGTCTGCGCGAGCGTGTACGGCGACGCCCGGCGGCTCGTGCCGGTGCCGAAGCCGGTGCCGCTCGCGCCGAACCCGGCCAGCGCCGCGCCGCCGCCGGACGCGACGAGGCCGCCGGCCGGCTGCCGCGCGGTGCGCGGCTGCCACACCTTCAGGAACGCCGCGAGCGCGACGAGGCTGACGAGCGACGACGTGATGTCCGGCAGCTCGGGCCCGATGTGGTTCGACGTGAAGTACTGCGTGACCGCGAAGCTGCCGCCCGCGACGAGCGCGGCCGGCCAGGTCTGCCGCACGCCGCGCAGTCCGTCCATCATGAACACGAGCCAGAACGGCACCGCGAGCGACAGCAGCGGTAGCTGGCGGCCGGCCATCGCGCCGATGTGGAACGGATCGATGCCCGTCACCTGCCCGGCGACGATGATCGGAATGCCCATCGCGCCGAACGCGACCGGCGCGGTATTTGCAATCAGACACAGTCCTGCCGCATGCAGCGGCTTGAAGCCGAGACCGACGAGCAGCGCGGCCGTGATCGCGACGGGTGCGCCGAAGCCGGCGGCGCCTTCGAGGAATGCGCCGAACGAGAAGCCGATCAGCAGCATCTGCAGGCGCTGGTCGTCGGTGATCGACAGCACGGACGCGCGGATGATGTCGAACTGGCCGGTCTTCACGACGATCTTGTACAGGAACACGGCCGCGACGATGATCCATGCGATCGGCCACAGGCCGTAGGCGAAGCCGAAGCCGGCGGCCGCGAGCGCCTGCGGCATGGGCATCCCGTACGCGAGGATCGCGACGCCGAGCGACAGCAGCAGCGTGATCGCGGCGGCGACATGGCCTTTCATCCGCAGTGCGGCCAGCGCGACGAAAAAGAAGATGATCGGAATCGCGGCGACGAACGCCGACAGCCCGAGGCTGCCGAGCGGCGTGTAGATCTGATGCCAAACCTGCATGGGTGTCTCCTCCATGGATTTATCGGGGTACGGGTTTGAAAGCGGGGGCGCTATTCGGGCTGGCCGCGGGCGCGCAGCAGGTCGGACAGGCTGCGCGGCGCCGGTTCGAGCGGCGTGCGGTGCTGCGTCCAGCCCATCTGTTTCGCGGGCGTCAGCGCATGCAGGCGCGTCGCGGCCCAGCGGAACGCGCGGTACGCGCGCGGATGCGCGAACGCGCCCGACCAGAAGCGCCACACGAGGTCTTCCGCGCGGTTGTAGTTCGCGCCCTGGCCGCGCAGCGGATGCGCGACGGGTTCGTCGGGCTTGCGGTTCGCCTCGGTGCGCAGCCGCACGAGCAGTTGCGGGATCGGGATCCGCACCGGACACACCTCGCCGCATGCGCCGCACAGCGTCGACGCGGTCGGCAGGTCGGCCGTCGCGTCGAGGCCGAGCAGGTGCGGCGAAATGATCTTGCCGATCGGGCCCGGGTAGGTCGTGCCGTACGCGTGGCCGCCGATGCGCGTGTAGACGGGGCAGTGGTTCATGCACGCGCCGCAGCGGATGCATTGCAGCGTCGCGCGCAGCTGGTCGTCCGCGTATGCCTGCGTGCGGCCGTTGTCGAGCAGCACGAGATGCAGCTCGCGCGGGCCGTCGCGTTCGCCGTCGCGCCGCGGGCCCGAGATCAGGTTGAAGTAGGTCGTGATCGCCTGGCCGGTGGCCGAGCGCGTGAGCAGGCTCGACAGCGGCACGATGTGCTCGAGCTTCTCGACGACCTTCTCGATCCCCATGATCGCGATGTGCGTGTCGGGCACCGTCGTCGACAGGCGGCCGTTGCCTTCGTTCTCGACGAGCCACAGCGTGCCCGTGTCGGCCGCCGCGAAGTTCACGCCGGACAGGCCGATGTCGGCTTCGGCGAATGCGCGGCGCAGCGCGCGACGGCCGGTCTGGATCAGCTCGTCGACGTCCTCCGTGTAGCGCGTGCCGGGGATGTGTGCCTCGAACAGCTCGGCGATGTCGCCGCGCGTCTTGTGGATCGCCGGCATCACGATGTGCGACGGCTTCTCGCCCGCGAGCTGCACGATGAATTCGCCCATGTCGGATTCGATGCAGTCGACGCCGTGCTCCGCGAGGTAATGGTTCAGCTCGATTTCCTCGCTCGCCATCGACTTGCCCTTGATCACGCGGCGCGCCTTCCTCGCCTGCGCGATGCCGAGCACGATCGCGTTCGCGTCGGCGGCTGTCTCGGCCCAGTGCACGTGCACGCCGGCCTCGGTGAGCTTCGTCTCCAGCCGTTCGAGCAGCGCGGGCAGTTGCGCGAGCGCGTGCTGCCGCACGGCTTCGCCGAGATCGCGCAGCTGCTGCAGTTCGTCGTCGTCGGGGAATTGCGTCGCACGCTTGCCCTGCAGGAAGTCCATCGCGCCGCGAAAGCTCCGGCGCAACGCGGGATCGTCGAGCGCGGCGCGCGCGCGGCTCTTGAAGTCGCCGGGGGCGACGAATTGCAGCGTGTGGTCGCTCATCGCGGCGGCTCCTCGCAAGCGGGTGCGGCCGACGAGGCGGCCGAATCGGTGACGATCACGACCCACAGGCGGCGCGGGCCGTGTGCGCCGTAGGCGAGCGTCTGCTGGATGTCGGAGGTCTTGGACGGGCCCGACACCAGCACGAGGTTGGTCGGCATGCCGGCGTGCCAGCGTTCCGCCTGGACGGCCGCGTGCAGGTCGGCATGCAGCGTGTTCGCGTGGACGAGCGCGACATGCAGCGGCGGCACCAGCGATACCGTGCGCGGCGTGCCGGCATCGGGCGCGAGCACGACGGTGCCGGTGGCCGCGATACCGGAGCGCGCGACGGTGAAGCCCGCATCGATCGTGTCGAACAGCTCGGCCTTCCATGCGTCGATCGGCCGGTCGAACGGCACCGGTGCGACTGCGTCGGGCAGTGCACGGGCGAGCGCCGCGGATTCGGCGCGCGCCGGGTCGAGCAGCAGGCGGCGCACGCCGGCGTCGGCGAGGCGCGCGGCAAGCTGCGCGGGCCATGCGTCGGCGCTCGCGCACCAGACGTCCGCGTGCGATGCGGCAAGCGCGGCCTGCATCGCCTGTGCGAGTGCCTGCGGGGCGCGTCCGGTCGAGGTGCGGCGCCTGTCGTAATGCGTGTCGATGCGCGCGTCCAGCGCGGGGGCGGCCGTTGCGGCGACGCCCGGCGAGGCGGCGCGCAGGCGCGCGAGAATCGCGGCGCGCGCGCTCATCGCTTGTCTCCGCGCAACGAGGCGGCGCCGGACGTACGGCGCCACAGGAAGCTCGCGAGATGCTCGACCGGCAGCGGCGCGCCGGCCTTGGCCGCGGCGTGGCCGATGTTCAGCAGGCAGCCGCAGTCCGCGGACACGAGCCGGTCGCAGCCCGTCGCGCAGGCCGACGCGACCTTGTCGCGCACCATCGCGCCGGAGATGTCCGGATGCTTCAGCGAGAACGTGCCGCCGAAGCCGCAGCACTCGGATTCGCGTTCGTGCTCGATCCGGGTCACGCCGGGCAGCGCGTCGACGAGCGCGACGCCATGGACGCGCGTGCCCATCTCGCGGCGGGCCGCGCACGACGTGTGCAGCACGACGCGCTCGTCGGGCCCGGCGCCGGCCGTGGCCGCGTCGAGCCGTACGTCGAGTACGTGGACGAGGAATTCCGCGAGTTCGTAGGTCCGTTCCGCGATCGCGCGGGCCTTCGGGCCGTTGACGGGATCGTCCGCGAACAGCGCTGGCCAATGGTGCCGGATCATGCCTGCGCACGAGCCGGACAGCACGATCACGGGCCACGGCTCGGCGAACAGGTCGAGCTGCGCGGCCGCGACGCGGCGCGCTTCGTCGGGATTGCCGCTGCTGTAGGCCGGCTGCCCGCAGCAGCTCTGGCGGCGCGGATAGTGGACGGTCAGACTTTCGCGCTCCAGCAGGCGGACCGCGTCGAGCCCCGCTTCGGGGACGAACAGGTCGACCAGGCAGGTCGCGAACAGATAGACGTGCGCGGGGACGGCGGCGGGGTACTGCCTTTCGTTCATGTCTCGCTCCAGATGCGACGGCCCGGCATGCGGGTCGACGATTTCGCTGCATAATTCCCGCGACGGCGCCGCGGCTCAAATTGGTTGGGCCAATCGGCGTGACAGGCATTGAGCGGGGAGAGGCGGCGATGGCAGCGATGACGGCACGGGGCCGGACCGAAGTGGTGATGCGCAAGATCGAGACGGCGCTGCTCGACGGCACCTGGCCGGCCGGTGCGCGGCTGCCGGCCGAGCGCGTGCTCGCGCAGCAGTACGGCGTCGCGCGCAATACCGTGCGCGAGGCAACCCAGCGGCTCGTCGCGCGCGGGCTGCTGCAGAGCCGGCGCGGCGCGGGGGTCTACGTGACCGACCAGTTGCGCGCGGGCATCGCGTCGCCGTGGGGCCAGCTGGTCGCCGATCATCCGGCGCTGCGCGACGACATCCTCGAATTCCGCCGCGTACTCGAAGGCGCGACCGCTTATTTCGCCGCGCTGCGGGCCGATGCGAACGACCGGCGCCGGATCCGTGCGCTGCTGCGCGAACTCGAAACCGCGCACGCGAACGACGACGCGGCCGTCGAGGCCGCGACCGACGCGAAGCTGCACGAGGCGATCGCGCTCGCGTCGCACAACACGATGTTCCTGCACCTTCATACGAGCGTGATCGGGATGCTGCGCGAGCACATCTCGATCAACGTGGCGGGCATGACGATGGAGGACGAGCAGGCGTCCGAGCTGCTGTTGCAACAGCACCGCGTCGTGTGCGACGCGATCTGCGCGCAGCGGCCCGAAGAGGCGCGCACCGCGATGCAGACGCACATCGACTATGTGCGCAGCCATTTCGAGCGCAGCGGCGACGCGCGGTGAGATTGGTCGGACCACAACCGCTAGAGGCGCGTCCAGCCGGCGGCTCGGGCATGCCCGGGCGTCGCCCGCCGGCAGCCGCCCGCGCGCGGGCCGCCGTGCGCCGCCCGCGCGATTGACCGGGTCGTCGGCCGCCCACTAGAATCGGCCGGAGCGGCGCGCCAGCCGCGCGCCGCGGCGAATGCGGACCGTCGTTCCGCCAGTCGAGGAAGCTCCCGTGCTCACGTCCTTCATCCGGCGCGCGCCGGCCGCGCCGTCATGGCGTGCCGCATGCCGCCCGGCCCGTGCGCTGGCCGTCTGCGCACTGCTGTCGCTCGTCGCCGCGTGCGCGACGCATCCGCCCGCCACCACCCTCGATCGCCCGGTTTCGCATGCGTTGCCGCCCGACACCGCGACGCCGCTGCGCGACGCGCTGGCGGCACCCGAGGCCGCGCATCCCGGCCAGTCGGGCTTCCGGCTGCTGGCCGACGGCGCGCAGGCGCTGCAGATGCGCATCGCGCTCGCCCGCGCGGCGACGAAGACGCTCGACATGCAGTACTACATCGCGACCGAGGACACGACGGGCAAGCTGCTGCTCGCCGCGGCGCTGTACGCGGCCGATCGCGGCGTGCGCGTGCGGATGCTGGTCGACGACCTGAACTTCCGCGACATCGACCGCGTGATGGCCGCGCTGAACACGCACCCGAACATCGAGATCCGCGTATTCAACCCGTTCGGCGCGTCGCGGCAGGGGATGGTCGAGCGCACGACCAACTTCTTCACGCGCATCGACAGCTTCACGCGCCGGATGCACAACAAGGCGATGATCGCGGACAACCAGCTCGCGATCGTCGGCGGCCGCAATCTCGGCGACGAATACTTCAGCGCGAGCCCGACGCTGCAGTTCCGCGATCTCGACGTGCTCGCCGCCGGCCCGGTGACGAACGACGTGTCGGCGAGCTTCGACACGTACTGGTCGAGCGCGAGCAGCTATCCGCTGCGCGTGCTGAATCACCAGTCGTTCGATCCGAAGGAACTCGACGCGATGCGCGACGGGCTGCGCAGCCACTGGCGCGAGAACGCCGAGCCGTACAACGCGAAGCCGCTGAACGCGACGCCGCTCGCGCAGCAGATCGCGCGCGACGAGCTCGGGCTCGTGTGGGCGCCGGCCGAGTTCAAGGTCGATGCACCCGACAAGGTCGCTCGGCCGACCGACGCGTACGTCAGCCCGCCGATGCAGCGCCTCGTCGAACTGACGCGCGGCGCGCAGCAGGAATTCCTCGCGTTTTCGCCCTATTTCGTGCCGCACGACGCGGGCGTGAAGATTCTCGGCGACACGACCGCGCGCGGCGTGCGCGTCGCGATCCTGACGAATTCGCTCGCCGCGACCGACGCGGTCGCCGTGCAGGCCGGCTACGCGCCGTACCGCGTGCCGCTGCTGCGGCACGGCGTCGAGCTGTACGAGTTCAAGGCGCAGCCGGGCCGCCAGCGCCCGCGCCTGTTCGGGTCGCGCTCGCGCGCGAGCCTGCACGCGAAGGCGTACGTGATCGACCGGAAGATCCTCGTGATCGGCTCGATGAACCTCGACCCGCGTTCCGCGCACCTGAATACCGAACTGGCGCTGGTGATCCACAGCCCGGCGCTTGCCGAGCAGGTCGCGACGATCTTCGCGCGCGTGACGCAGCCGGACGAAAGCTACCGCGTGAGCCTCGCCGCGCCGGCGGGCGGCGGGTCGTCCGAACTCGAATGGACGGGCGTCGACGACGGCCAGCCGGCGACCTATCGCGTCGATCCGCACGCGGGGCTGATGCGCAACCTGATGACGGGCATCTTCACCCTGCTGCCGGTCGACGATCAGCTTTGAGCGCCCCGGCAAACAGGAGGCGGAAGCGCTCCGGCTAAACCCGCGTTACCGGGGCGCGGGGAAGGTGATATGGTTGTGTGCACAACTATATGGGCGTGCGTGACGATGCCGCGGACGGCCCGTGCCGTGCGCGCCGCGCGCACCCGCAACCGGAGTTCCCCCATGCAACGTGTACCGAACCAGCCGTTCACGCGTCCCGCCCGCTTCTCCGAAGCCGAATGGCAGGCGCGCGTGCAGCTCGCGGCCGCCTACCGCATCTTCGACCACCTCGGCTGGACCGAGCTGATCTACAACCATATCTCGCTGCGCGTGCCGGGTGAGGACGGGCATTTCCTGATCAATCCGTTCGGGCTCCATTACCGCGAGGTGTGCGCATCGAACCTCGTGAAGATCGACATCGACGGCAACGTGATCGGGCATTCCGACTGGCCGATCAATCCGGCCGGCTTCACGTTCCACAGCGCGATCCATGCGGCGCTGCCCGATGCGCATTGCGTGATGCACGTGCACACGACGCCGACGATGGCCGTGTGCTGCTCGCGCGACGGGCTGTCGTTTTCCAATTTCTATTCGGCGCAGCTGTACGGGAAGATCGCGTATCACGACTTCGAGGGCATCACCGTGCATCTGGAGGAGGGCCGGCGCGTCGTCGAGAGCGCGGGCGGGCGGCCCGTGCTGCTGCTGCGCAACCATGGACCGGTGACGATCGGCGCGACGCTCGCGCAGACGTTCTCGCTGATGTGGCTGCTCAACCGCGCGTGCGAGGTGCAGGTCGCGACGCATGCGATCGGCGGCCCGCTGCCGATCGCGCCGCCCGTGCTCGAGGGGTGCGTGCGCGATTCGCTGAATTTCGATCCGAAGCACGGCGCGGGGCAGGATGCGTTCGACGCGCTGCAGCGTATCGTCGATCGGATCGATCCCGGCTATCGCGCGTGACTCGACCTGGCGCGGCTGCCGGCGGCGCATGCAAAAAAAACGCGGCCGGGTGGCCGCGTGAATACTCGCAGACTCCTTCGGACGAAGGAAACAAGCAACTGTGAGACGAAGTGTAGCGAAAGCCCGCGCGCGGATTCAGCCGTCGGGTTGCAAAGGTCCGTTCCAGGTTGACGCAGACTGACGTGACGCTGCCGGTCGCGGCGCCGCGACGATTCGCTGCCTGGCCGTTCGGCGGACTCCCGCAACGGCGGCGATCGACTACCATCCTATCTGGCGCCCCCGTCCGGGCGGCGTACAACGTCGTACAAGGAGAGTCCATGCTCAAGCTGCGTTTGCTCCAGGTCGCGTTACTCGCGGGCGTGCTGGCCGCCGGCAGCGCCGCTGCCGAAACGGTGCGCCTGTCCGCCAGTCTCCAGCCGTCGAGCGAAGTCCCGCCCACGGCGACCATGGGTTCGGGCAAGGTCGACGCCACGTACGACACGGCCACCCATACGCTGCAGTGGACGGTCACTTACGAACACCTCACGGGGCCGGCCACCGCCGCGCATTTCCACGGGCCCGCGCCGGTCGGCCAGAACGCGGGCGTGCAGGTGCCGATTCCGAAGGACGAGCTGGCGAGCCCGATCAAGGGTTCGAAGGAACTCACCGACGCGCAGGTTACCGACCTGATGGGCGGCAAGTGGTACTTCAACGTTCATACGAAGGAGCACCCGGCCGGCGAGATCCGCGGCCAGGTGATGCCGGCGAACTGAGCGCCGGCGTTTGATATAGAGGCACCTGTCGAGCGGGGCGGGAACGTTCGCACGTACCATCGTCACACTGCGATGACGGAGTGCATTCGATGAGTTGGCAAAGCAAGCTCGCCTGCTGGCTGCTGCGCTGGCAGTTTCGTCCCGAGACCACGCGCGAGGTGCTCGACCCCGCGCGTGCGCGGCGCTTTACCGATCTGCGAATGATCGTGCCGCGCCGCGCGCCGTCGGGCTACCGGCTGCGCCAGTGCCATGGCGCGGGCGATGCGCCGCTGCGCGGCGAGTGGCTCGAGCGCACCGACGCGAGCGCGGGGCGCGGGC
>NZ_JAAGPK010000186.1:0-14436 GCF_017104685.1 Burkholderia sp. Tr-20355
CGAGGTTCTGCGCGACCTGCACGCCGGCCTTCGGGTCAGCCTGGTCGTCTTCGGAAACCAGTTTGAACGTGACGGCCTTGCCGGCGACCTTGATGCCGGCCTTGTTGAGTTCGTCCACGGCGAGCCGAGCGCGGCGGTGGCCGCGCGCGTCGCGCAGGCGCGGGCGCTGCAGCTCGACCGGCAGGGCAAGACGAATCACATGCTGAGCGGCCGCGAGACCGACGACCTGTGCCGGCCGACCGACGAAGGCGAGCGGCTGTTGCGCGAGGCCGGCGAGCGCTTCGGCTGGTCGGCGCGCGCGTATTTCCGCGTGCTGAAAGTGGCGCGGACGATCGCCGACCTGGCCGGCGACCCGCTGCCGACGGCCGCGCAGATCGCCGAGGCGATCCGCTACCGGCGCGCGCTCACGGCGCTCTAAGCGCCCTCTTAGGACAAAATCCGGCTGTCAAGACTTGACTTATGCACAATTTAGCGAATCCGGCCCCGGATCGCGGCTCGCCGGGGCCGTTGCGTGACGGAATCCGTATCCCTTTGTTTTCATTGATCTTTCCCAAACGGCACGTGCACGGCCAAATGAGCCGGAAGGCCGTCCGGTGAGGCTCGGCGGGAAATCCGGGTGACTTTTCAACAAAGTTATCCACATGCGCTGTGGATAGTCGAAAAAACCTCGCAAAATCCGGTCACTAGCGTCGAAAGCTGCGAATGAACTTTCAGTTGTCACAGCGTGTCCGGGGCGCTCGCGGGCCGCGATCAATCGAGTTTGAACGAGCCGAAAAACTGGTCGAGCTGCTCCTGCGCGAGCGGCCCGTCGGCGATCACGACGGCCTGGTACGCGTGCCGGCCGCGCGCGGCGAGTCGTGCGACGATCGTCTTGCGCGCGCGATCCCCGCCGGCGGCGGCCCCCGCGATACGCAGCTCGATCCCGTCCACCGCGCCGCCGGCCGCGAGCGGCACCGGCACCGATGCCGTCCGCGGCGCGCCTTCGAGGTTGCGCGACAGCCCGGCGCGCAGGAAGTCGAGCGCCGTGCGACGCGTGTCGTCACGGTCGTCCGGCAACGTCAGCGTGCCGACCGCGAACACCGCGCCGTCGACGTGCGCGGCCTGCATCCGCATCGGCATCGACGTGCCGCCGATCGCCACCGGCTGCTCCTCGACGGTCGGCTTCGCCGGCAGGTCGACCGTATAGCCGGCATCGTTGTGCAGCGTGCGCCAGTCGAACGACGGCGAGCACGCGGCCAGCGCGGCGCTGATGCATGCGAGCGCGGCGAAGTGTCGCAGCGGGCGAAAAAGGGGGCGCAACGAATCGATGACTTCCTTCGGCATGGCGTGGATCGGGGACAGGCAAAACCGGCATTATCCGCCGAACCTGACAACCGGAATGCGTGGTGGCCGCCGGTGCGCGCGCCGCATTCGCGCTAAAATGGGCGCCGAATTTCGACGTCCTTTGCATCGACCCGCGTCATCGACCGACTCCGAGAGCACCTGATGAACACCACGCCTCCCGCCCGCCGCAGTGCCGGCCCCGTCCGCTACCTCGTCGCGGCCGCCGTCGTCGCGGCCATCGCCGTCGCCGGTTTCTTCGCGTTCAACGGCAAGTCCAGCGTGCCGGACGCGACGTTCACGCTGCTGTCGGGCCAGAAGGTCTCGACCGCCGGCGACCTGAAGGGCAAGGTCTATCTGGTGAACTTCTGGGCGACGAGCTGCGCGACCTGCATGCAGGAAATGCCGCAGATGGTCGATACCTACAACCGTTTCAAGGGTCGGGGTCTGGAATTCGTCGCGGTCGCGATGAACTACGATCCGCCGATGTACGTCGCGAACTACGCGCAGACGCGCCAGCTGCCGTTCAAGGTCGCGCTCGACGACGGCAGCGTCGCGAAGCAGTTCGGCAACGTGCAGCTCACGCCGACGACCTTCGTCGTCGACAAGGACGGCAAGATCCTCAAGCGCTACGTCGGCGCGCCGCAGTTCGCGGAGCTCGACGCGCTGCTCAAGAAGGCGCTCGACGGCAACGCGGCCTGAGCGCCGCAAGATCCGGCTCGACGGGCCGCGCGCAGCGCCCTTCCCGCCTACACGGACCGTACGGCCGGGCAACCCGGTTCCGCGGTCCGTTTGCTTTTCAGCGCTCGGTTTCGCCTTTCGCCGACAGCCCGTAGCGCTTCATCTTCTCGTACAGCGTCGCCTTGCCGACGTGCAGCCGGTCGGCCGTCGCGGCGACCGCGCCGCCCGTCTGGTTCAGCGCCTCGGCGATTACCGCGCGCTCGAACTGCTCGATGCGCTCCTTCAGCGTCTGGTCGTTGTCCGCGCCGTCGCCGCCCGCGCCCGTTTCCTGCGGCATGTCGGCCACGCCGAGCACGAACCGGTCGGCCGCGTTGCGCAGCTCGCGCACGTTGCCGGGCCAGTCGCGCTGCATCAGGCTCGCGCGCTGGCGGTCGGTCAGCACCGGCGCGGGCCGCCCGTAGCGCACGGCCGCGTCGAGCATGAAGTGCTCGAACAGCGGCACGATGTCCTCGCGGCGCTCGGCGAGCGGCGGCAGCGCGATCGTCACGACGTTGAGCCGGTACAGCAGGTCGCGCCGGAACGTGCCGGCCGCGACGAGCTCGCTCATGTCGCCCTTCGCGGCCGCGACGACGCGGCAATTCACGCGGATCGGCTGGTTCGAGCCGAGCCGCTCCAGCACGCCGTCCTGCAGCACGCGCAGCAGCTTCACCTGCAGCGCGAGCGGCATGCTTTCGATTTCGTCGAGGAACAGCGTGCCGCCGGACGCATATTCGAGCTTGCCGACGCGGCGCTTCGCGGCGCCCGTGAAGGCGCCGGGCTCGTAGCCGAACATCTCCGATTCGAACATCGGCTCGGGCAGCGCGCCGCAATTCACCGCGATGAAGGGCTTGTCGCGGCGCGGCGACAACTCGTGCAGGCTGCGCGCGATCAGCTCCTTGCCGGCGCCGGTGTCGCCGTTGATCAGCACCGACGCGTCGGTCGGCGCGACGTTCGCGATCAGCTTGCGCACCTGCTCGATCGCGGGGCTGCGGCCGATGATGCGCGGCGCGACGACGTCCTTCCCGGCCAGCTCGCGCCGCAGCGCGTGATTCTCGAGCACGAGCTCGCGGCGCTCGAGCGCGCGGCGCACCGTCTCGATCAGGCGCTCGGCCGCGAACGGTTTTTCGATGAAGTCGTACGCGCCGTCGCGCATCGCCTGCACGGCCATCGAGATGTCGCCGTGCCCGGTGACGAGGATCACCGGCACGTCGGGCACGCGCTCGCGGCACTGCGCGAGCACGTCGAGCCCGCTCGCGCCGGGCAGCCGGATGTCGCTGACGATCGCGCCGGCGGTGTCCGCGACGATCGCCTTCTCGGCCGCTTCGGCCGACTCGAAGCCGGCGACGTCGAAGCCCGCCAGCTGGAGGCTCTGCACGCTCGCCCGGCGAACGAGCGCATCGTCTTCGATATAGATCACTTGCAGCCGGTTGGCCATCGTACTCACTTGCTCCTGACAGGCCGCGCGGCTGTGTCGCGCGCGGCTGCGTTGATGCCGGTCGTGCGCCGACCGGGCCTGCGACGGGTCTAGTGCGAACCCGCCGGCTCGGACACGGAGTCCGGATGATGCGTGCGTGCGCGCCGCAGCGTCAAGACGAACAGCGCGCCGCCCGACGGCGCGTTGCGCGCGGTCAGCGCACCGCCCGCGTCGCTCGCGATCGACGACGAGATCGCGAGGCCGAGACCGAGCCCGCGCCCCATTTCCTTCGTCGTGAAGAACGGTTCGAACAGGCGCGGCAGCAGGTCGGGCGCGATGCCGGAGCCGTTGTCGCGCACTTCGACCGCGAGCGTCGCGGCCGACACCGCGATCGTCACCTCGATCGCCGGCGCCGCGACGCCGGCCACCGCGTCGAGCGCATTGCCGAGCAGGTTGATCAGCACCTGTTCGAGGCGCAAATCCTCGCAGCGCGCGACGAGCGCCGGATAGTCGCGCGCCAGGTCGAGCGGTTCATCGTGCGCGGGCGACACGGTCGCGTCCTGCAGCGTCAGCGTGAGCGCGACGCCGCTCAGGCGCTCGCCCAGCAGCGACAGCACGCTGCGCAGGGCGCGCACGACGAGCGCCTGCTCGTTGCGCGGCTTCGCCCGGCCGACGAACAGCTTCAGCTGGTTCGTGATCTTGCCCATTCGCTCGGTGAGCGCCGCGATCGCCTCGAGGTTCTCGCGCGCGGCTGCCTGCTCGCCGCGATCGAGCAGCACGCGCGTGTTGTCCGAGAAGCTGCGCAGCGCCGCGAGCGGCTGGTTCAGTTCGTGCGTGATGCCGGCCGCCATCTGGCCGAGCGCGGCGAGCTTGCTCGCCTGGATCAGTTCGTCGTGCGCGGCGCGCAGCTCCTGCTCCGCGCGGATCCGGTCGCCGACTTCCTTCTGCAACTGCGCGTTCGCTTCCGACAGGTCGGCCGTACGCTCCTCGACGCGCCGGTTCAGCTCCGCGTACGCCTGCTGCAGCAGCGCGCGGCCGCGGATCATTTCGCGCACGCGCGCGCGGCGCATCCGCCAGTAGAACGCGAGCAGCGCCACCGACACGAAGCCGAAGCCCGTGACGATCGTCGCGTTGCGCGCATCGGTGTCGACGGGCGCGATCGGCGCGAGCGTGACGAGCAGCCAGTCGGGCTCGCCGATCCGGCGCTTGCTGGCAAGGAAACGCGGCGCGCGCCGGCCGGGGCCGAGGCGCACGATCTCCGCATCGGCGCCGAGCGTCTGCTCGATGCGCAGCGGCAGCGGCGTGACCGGTTGCTGCGCGTACTGGCGCGTCTCGTAGATCGACGCGGCCACGGGGCCCGTGAGCGGGCGCAGCGTGTGGTACTTCCACGCGGGCACCGACGACAGGAACACGACGCCGTGATCGTCCGCGACGACGAGCGGCTCGGACGCATCGGCGCCCTGGAACCATTCGAGATTGAGCTTCACGACGACGACGCCCGCGATCCTGCCGTCGCGCCACACGGGCTGCGAGATGTAGTAACCGGGGTCGCGCGAGATCGTGCCGATGCCGAAGAAGCGGCCGACCTGGCCGTTCATCGCGTCGACGAAATACGGGCGGAAACGGTATTCGATCCCGACGAAGCTGTCGGGCGCGCGCCAGTTGCTGGCCGCGACGCACAGGCCGTCCGCGCCGATCACGTAGGTGACGGTCGCGTGCGCGTGTTCGTTGAGATCTTCGAGATAACGGTTGACGCGCGCGGTGTAGTCGCCGCGCTTCGGCTCGGCGAGCAGGTCCTGCACGTATGGATGGCTGCCCAGCAGGTAGGGCAGGGACTCGTAGCGGTCGAGCGTGCTCTTGAGCGCGTTGGTGGTGCGATCGACGCGCACCGCGGCATTGCGCTGCAGCTCGGCGACGCCGCGCTGCCAGGTGACCGTCCAGGTCAGCGCGCATGCCGCGACGAGCGCGGCGGCAAGCACGACGAGGATGAGCAGGCGGCGCGTCACGGTCGAGGCTTCCTGGCGATGCGGATCGCCTATTGTGTCATAGGCCTCCGCATCCACGGGTCGAGCGCCGCGCCCCGCGCCGCCGGCGGCGGGCGCCGCCGCCTGCTCCTTCATGACGTCAGACGCCGGCCGTCTCGGTCGGCGTGACCTCGCCGCCGCCCTTCAGCGCCTGGCGCAGCTTGTTGCGGTCGAGCTCCTTCTCCCACGCGGACACGACGATCGTCGCGACGCCGTTGCCGACGATGTTGGTCAGCGCGCGGCATTCGCTCATGAAGCGGTCGATGCCGAGGATCAGCACCATGCCCGACAGCGGGATCGTCGGCACGACGGCCAGCGTCGCGGCGAGCGTGATGAAGCCCGCGCCCGTCACGCCGCTCGCGCCCTTCGACGTCAGCATCGCGACGGCCAGCAGCGTGAGCTGCTGCATCCACGTCAGTTCGATGTTGGTCGCCTGCGCGATGAACAGCACGGCCATCGTCATGTAGATGTTGGTGCCGTCGAGGTTGAACGAATAGCCGGTCGGCACGACGAGGCCGACGACCGAACGCGAGCAGCCCGCCTTCTCGAGCTTTTCCATCAGCTGCGGCAGCGCGGCTTCCGACGAGCTGGTGCCGAGCACGATCAGCAGCTCTTCCTTGATGTAGGACACGAAGCGGATGATCGAGAAGCCCGTGAAGCGGGCGATCGCGCCGAGCACGACGAGCACGAACACGACCGACGTCAGGTAGAACGTGCCGATCAGCTTGAGCAGCGGCACCAGCGAGCCGACGCCGTATTTGCCGATCGTGAACGCCATCGCGCCGAACGCGCCGATCGGGGCCAGCTTCGTGACGATGTGCACGATGCCGAACAGCACGCGCGTGAGCCCGTCGATGAAGTCGGTCACGACCTTGCCGCGCTCGCCGAGGTGCGCGAGCACGCTGCCGAACAGCAGCGCGATCAGCAGGATCTGCAGGATTTCGCCCTGCGCGAACGCATCGACCATCGTGTTCGGGATGATGTGCATCAGGAAGTCAACCGTCGACTGCCCGTGCGCCTTCGCCGCGTACGACGCGACGGCCTTGCCGTCGAGCGTCGCCGGGTCGATGTTGAAGCCGACGCCCGGACGCAGCAGGTGCGTGGCCGCGAGGCCCAGCAGCAGCGCGAAGGTCGACACGATCTCGAAGTACAGCAGCGCCTTGCCGCCGACGCGGCCCACCTTCTTCATGTCCTCCATGCCGGCAATGCCGGTGACGACCGTACAGAAGATGATCGGACCGATCACCATCTTGATCAGCTTGATGAAGCCGTCGCCGAGCGGCTTCATGTCGGTGGCGAGCGCCGGGTAATAGTGGCCGAGGATCACGCCGACGATGATGGCGAAGATCACTTGCACATAGAGCACTTTGTAGAAGGGTTTCTTCTTCACGATGGTTCCTGCTGAAGTAGATGAGCCGGTGGATACGGCGTCACGCGCGCAGGCGAATGTCTCAGGGGAAAGGCCACTCGCCCGCGCGGCTGCCGTGCCGCAACAAGCGATGCCTCAGGACATCCGGAGGGGGAGGAAGGCGTCGGTCATCGTTGTCTCCTTGCTTGCTGTAGTAGTTCGGCCGGGGGGAATGGCCGTGCGTTTTATATCGCAAGGTCGATGCCAGGTTTCCGGAACCCCTCAAACCGTTGTTTTCATTGTATTTCCCATAATGCGGCAGGCAAGGAAATCCGGGATTCCGGATTTCCGGAAAATATCCGTCCGGCGATCCGGACGGATTCCCTAATTCTTCAGATGAATCAGTGCTGCACGGCGCGGCCGGCCAGCAGGCCCGTCTGCGCATAGAACTCCTGCTGCGCGAACGCGTCGCGCTCGCGCCGGGCGCGCTCGCCGCGATCCGCGAGCGAGCCGACGACGATCCCGACGAACGCGAGCGGCACCGATACGAGCGCCGGGTTGTCGAGGAACACCGGCGCGTGCGCGTGATGCAGCACGTCGACCCACACCGATTTCGACAGCACCGTGAGCACCACCGCCGACGCGAGGCCGAGGCCGCCGCCGAGCACCGCGCCGCGCGTCGTCATCCCGCGCCAGAAGATCGACATCGCGAGCACCGGGAAATTCGCGCTCGCGGCCACCGCCGCGACGAGCCCGACCATGAACGCGACGTTCACGTGCTCGAACAGGATCGACAACCCGATCGCGACGGCCGACAGCACGATCGTCGACGCGCGCGAGATGCGCATCTCCAGCCGCTCGTCGGGCTTGCCGCGCGCCCACATCTGCGCATACAGGTCGTGCGAGATCGTCGTCGCGCCGGCGAGCGTCAGGCCCGCGACCACCGCGAGGATCGTCGCGAACGTGACGGCGGCGATGAATCCGTAGAACCAGTTCCCGCCGACCGCCTGCGCGAGCTTCACCGCGACCATGTTCGAGCCGCCGAGCAGGTCGTGCGTCAGGTTGAACGTGCCGTTCGCGCCGAGCCTGAAGAACTCCGGATGCTGCGCGAGCAGCACGATCGCCGAGAAGCCGATCACGAAGGTCAGCAGGTAGAAGTAGCCGATGAAGCCGGTCGCGTAGAGCACCGACTTGCGCGCCTCCTTCGCGTTCGGCACCGTGAAGAAGCGCATCAGGATGTGCGGGAAGCCGGCCGTGCCGAACATCAGCGCGATGCCGAGCGACAGCGCGTTGGCCGGGTCGCGGATCAGCTTGCCCGGCCCCATGATCGACAGCGCACCCGGATGCACGGCCACCGCGCGGCGGAACATCTCGTCGACGCTGAAGCCGAATTCGCCGAGCGCGAGCAACGCCAGCAGCGTCGCGCCGCACAGCAGCAGCACGGCCTTGATCACCTGCACCCAGGTGGTCGCGGTCATGCCGCCGAAGAACACGTAGACGACCATCAGCACGCCGACGATCAGCTCGGCCGTGCCGTACGACAGCCCGAACAGCAGCTGGATCAGCTTGCCCGCGCCGACCATCTGCACGACGAGGTACAGCACGACGATCGTCAGCGCGTTCGCGGACGTCAGCAGCCGGATCGGCCGCTGCGCGAAGCGGTACGCGACGACATCGACGAACGTGAACTTGCCGAGGTTGCGCAAGGGCTCGGCGATCAGGAACATCACGAACGGCCAGCCGACCAGGAAGCCGATCGAGTAGATCAGCCCGTCGAAGCCGAACATGAACACCATGCCGGACAGCCCGAGGAACGACGCGGCCGACATGTAGTCGCCGGCGATCGCGAGCCCGTTCTGCAGCCCGGTGATGCCGCCGCCGGCCGTGTAGAAGTCACGCGTCGAGCGCGTGCGCCGCGCGGCCCAGCGCGTGAGCGCGAGCGTCGCGAACACGAACGCGAAGAACATCCCGATCGCGACCGGGTTCAGTTCGACCTTGTCGGGCATCGGGCCCGCGACGGATACCGCTTGCGCGGTGGAGGAAACGAGAACGGCCAGCGCGCCGAGCGCGCTCGAAGTGCGTCGCATGTCGGCCTCCGTCACGAACGCTGCAGGATCGCGTCGACGCGGCGGTCGAACGCACGGTTCGCGCGCAGCACGTAGCACGCGGTCAGGCCGATCGCGACCAGGATGATCGCGACGCCCGCGGCGATGCCGACCGTCGTCGTCGCACCGCGGTACAGCGGCGCCGCGAGCACGTGCGGCGCGAGCGCGACGAGCAGGATGAAGCCGTAGTAGGTCGCGATCATCAGCGCCGTCAGCGTGAAGCTGAAGCGGCGCCGTGCGCGCACGAGCTGCTGGTAGTCGCGGCGCGCCGTGACCGATTCGATGACGGAAAGCTCCATGGTGTCTCCAATGTCCTCTCGTCGATGTGCGAGAAGTGTCTTGTGGATGGCCGGCGCGCCAATCGATCCGCCCGCGCCGTGGCGGCACATCGATGCGTTACACGACGCGATCCGCGCGCAGCCGCGCGACCTCGTCGGCCGACATCCCGAGCCAGCCGCCGAGCACCGCATCCGTATCGGCACCCAGTACCGGCGGCGCACCGCGCACCGGCAGCCGCGCGCCGTCGAAGCGGTACGGCGGCGCCAGCACGTCGACGCCGCCCGCGACCGGATGCGGCTGCCGCGTGACGAGCCCGGCGCGGGTCGCGCGTTCGGACGTCAGTGCCTCGTGCAACCCGAGCACTTCGCCACATGGAATACCGGCATCGGCGAGCGCGGCGAGCAGTGTCGCGCGCGAGCGTCGAGCGAGTTCGCGGCGAATCTCCGGCAGCAGGTCGGCGCGGTTTTCCGAACGGCCGAGGTTGGTCCCGTAACGCGCGTCGGCCGCGAGATCGGGACGCTCGATCGCATCGCAGAAGCGTGCGAACTGCGTGTTGTTGCCGACCGTGATCACGAGCGGGCCGTCGGCCGCGTCGAACACGCCGTACGGCACGATCGACGGATGCGCATTGCCGTAGCGCGGCGGGTCCTCGCCCATCAACAGCGCGTCGAGCCCGTAGTACGCGGTGATCATCAGCCCGCAGTCGAACAGCGCCATCTCGATGCGCCGCCCGCGCCCGGTCGCATGGCGTTCGTAGAGCGCGGCGAGGATCGCCTGCGCCGAGTACATGCCGGTGAACAGGTCGACCGCCGCGACGCCGAACTTCAGCGGCGGCTGGCCGGCCTCGCCGTTCAGCGCCATCAGCCCGGCCTCGCCCTGCACGACGAGGTCGTAGCCCGGCCGCGCGGCCTCGGCGCCCGACCGGTCGTAGCCGGAGATCGCGCAATGCACGAGGCGCGGATTCAGTTCGGCCAGCGCGTCGTAGCCGAGGCCGAGCTTCTCCGCGCCGCCGAACTTGAAGTTGTGGATCACCACGTCGGCCTGCGCGGCCAGGTCGCGCGCGATGCGCTGGCCCGCTTCCGTCTGCAGGTCGAGGCAGATCGAGCGCTTGCTGCGGTTCACGCTGTTGAAATACGTGGTTTCGGTGTCGCCGATCCGCAGCCCCCAGTCGCGCGTGTCGTCGCCGCGCACCGGATGCTCGACCTTGATCACTTCCGCACCGAAATCGGCGAGCACCATCGCGCACCACGGGCCGGCCAGCACGCGCGAGAAATCGAGCACCTTCACGCCGGCCAGCGGCAGCGCGCGCGGGTCGTTCTTCATTCTTGTCTCCTCCATTCGCGTGCTCGTCCTTATTGTTTCGACAGCGCGATGTAGCGCGCGAGATGGTGATCCTCGTCGCCGAGCTGGTGATCGATCATCACGAGCCGCTTCGCGTAATGCGACAGCGGCAGCTCCCAGGTCATCCCGATCCCGCCGTGCAGCTGGATGCTTTCCTCGGCGACCAGCGTGCCGATCCGGCCGATGCTGTACTTGGCCGCGGCCAGCGCGCGTTCGCGCACCGCGCGCGGCGCGTCGAGCTGCGCGGCCGCGTTGATCACGGCCGAGCGCGCCTGCTCGACCTCGAGCAGCAGGTCGGCCATCCGGTGCTGCAGCGCCTGGAAGCTGCCGATCGGCAGCCCGAACTGCTTGCGCGTGCGCAGGTAGTCGAGCGTGTGCTCCTTCGCGACATCCATCGCGCCGAGCGCTTCCGCCGACAGCGCGAGCAGCCCGTAGCCGAGTACGCGTTCGAGCAGCTCGGCGCCCGCTTCGCCGTCGTGCGCGCCGAGCGCCGCATCGGCCGCCAGCGCGACGCGTTCGAAGCGCACCTCGGCCGCGCGGCCGCCGTCGATCTTCCGGTAGTCGCGCAGCGACACGCCCGGCGCATCGGCCGGCACGACGAACAGGCCGATGCCGGCCGCGTCGTCGTCCTGCCCCGACACGCGTGCGCTGACGACGAAGAACGCCGCCTGCGCGGCCTGGTCGACGACGCCCTTCGCGCCCGTCAGCACCCAGCCGTCGCCGGTGCGTTCGGCGCGCGTGCGCACGGTCGTCAGCTCGTAGTGCGAGCCCGGTTCGTCGTGCGCGAACGCGGCGCTCGCGCTGCCGTCGATCAGCGCGGCGAGCCTGTCGCGATGCGTATCGCCGCCGGCGAGCGACAACGCGCGGCCCGCGAGCAGCGCGCCGAGGAACGGCTCGACGACGAGCCCGCGCCCCAGGCATTCGAACACCACGGCGATGTCGAAGCCCGCGCCGCCGAAACCGCCGTCGGCTTCGGGAAACAGCGCGCCGACCGTGCCGAGTTCGGCAAGGCGCTGCCACATCGCGCGATCGAAGCCTTCGGCCGACTGCGCGATGCGGTCGCGCACCGGGAACGGGTACTGTTCGGCGATGAAGCGGTTCAACGTGTCCGCCAGCATCCGGCGGTCTTCTGTGTGCTGGAAATCCATCGTCGCGTCCCTCGTTACAGCCCGAGCATCATCTTCGCGATGATGTTCTTCTGGATCTCGTTCGAGCCGCCGAAGATCGACAGCTTCCGGTTGTTGAAGTACTGCTGCGCGGCGCTCGCGGCTTCGTCCGGGCCGACCGGCTCGCCGTCGTAATCGGCAGCGAGCGCTTCGTCGACGAACGGCAGCGCGTACGGCCCCATCGCACGCCGCATCAGCGCGGTGATTTCCTGGCGGATCTGCGTGCCGCGAATCTTCAGCATCGAGCTTTCCGCGCCCGGCACGCCGCCGCCCGCGACCGCGGCCAGCACGCGCAGGTTGGTCGTGCGCATGTTCTCGAGTTCGATCTCGACGCGCGCGACGCGCGCCGCGAAGAACGGATCGTCGGCAAGCGGCCGCCCGTTCTTCGTGACCTTCGCGGCAACCGCGCGGAGCCGGTCGAGCGCGGCCGTCGAGAAGCCGATCCCCGCGATGTTGGTGCGCTCGTACGTGAGCAGGTATTTCGCGTAGGTCCAGCCGCGGTTCTCCTCGCCGACGAGGTTCTCCACCGGCACGCGCACGTCGGTGAAGAACACCTCGTTCACTTCGTGCTCGCCATCGAGCGTGATGATCGGGCGGACCTCGACGCCCGGCGTGTTCATGTCGATCAGCAGGAAGCTGATGCCTTCCTGCTTGCGCACGTCGGTCGCGGTGCGCACGAGGCAGAAGATCATGTTCGCGTAGTGGCCGAGCGTGGTCCAGGTCTTCTGGCCGTTCACGACGTAGTGATCGCCATGGCGTACCGCGCTCGTCTTCACCGCCGCGAGATCGGAGCCGGCGCCCGGCTCCGAGTAGCCCTGGCACCACCAGTCGGTGCCGTCGAGAATGCGCGGCAGCCAGTGACGTTTCTGCGCTTCGTCGCCGTACTTGATCAGCACGGGGCCGAGCATGTTCACGCCGAACGGCACGATACGGGGCGCGCCAGCGAGCGCGCATTCGTTGTCGAACAGGAACTTCTGCGCGACGCTCCAGCCGGGGCCGCCGTATTCGCGCGGCCAGTGGCTCGCGAGCCAGCCGCGCGCGTTGAGTGTCGCGTGCCATTCGCGCATGTCGTCGCGCGTGAGATGCAGGCCGCCCTTCACCTTGCGCGCGATGCGCTCGGGCAGTTCGGCTTGCAGGAAGCGCTGCACTTCCGTGCGGAAGGCTTCCTCTTCGGGCGTGAAATTGAGGTCCATCTTCGTTCCGTTGCGAATGCGGTGGGCGTTCAGTCGACGCGGTTCAGGCTCGCGAAATCCGCGCCGCGCGCGACGAGATCGACGAGCAGCGGCGACGGCTTCCAGAACAGCGGATCATCCTTCGCGAACGCGCGGATATCGGCGAGCACGTTCGCGAGGCCGATCGTGTCCGCGTAGTGCATCGGGCCGCCGCGATAGCGCGGGAAGCCGTAGCCGTACAGGAACACCGCGTCGACGTCGAGCGGGCGCAGCGCGATCTTCTCGTGCACGACGTTCGCGCCTTCGTTGATCATCGCGGCGAGGTAGCGGCGCAGGATTTCGTCGTCGGTGAACGTACGCGGCGTGATGCCCTTCCTCGCACGCTCGGCCGCGACGATCGCGTCGACTTCCGGGTCCGGCGTGCCGACACGCGCGCCGTCCGGGTACAGGTAGTAGCCGCGCGCGGTCTTCTGCCCGAACCAGCCGCGCTCGCACAGCCGGTCGGAAATCTCGACGTAGCGTGCGCGCGGGTCGCGCGTCGCCGCGCGGCGCTTGCGGGTGGCCCAGCCGATGTCGCCGCCCGCGAGGTCGACGACCTGGAACGGGCCCATCGGGAAGCCGAAGTCGCGCACCGCGCGATCGATCTGGTACGGCGACGCACCGTCTTCCATCAGGTAGTCGGCCGCCGTGCGATAGACGGCGAGGATCCGGTTGCTGATGAAGCCGTCGCACACGCCCGCGCGCACCGGTGTCTTCTTGAGTTGCTTCGCCAGCGCGAACGCGGTCGCGACGACGTCCGCGCTCACGCGCGCCGGCACGACGATCTCGAGCAGCTTCATCACGTTGGCCGGCGAGAAGAAATGCAGGCCGATCACGTCGGCCGGCCTGTCGATGCTCGCGGCCAGCGCGTCGATGTCGAGATACGACGTGTTGGTCGCGAGCACCGCGCCCGGCTTGCACACGCGTGCGAGTTCGGCGAACACGGCCTGCTTCACCGCCATGTCCTCGAACACGGCCTCGATCACGACGTCGGCCTGCGCGAGCGCGTCGTACGACGTGCTGCCCTTGAAGCGCGCGAGCCGCGCCGCGTGCGCGGCCGGCGTCATGCGCCCTTTCGCGACGAGGCCGTCGTACACCTTCTCGACGTGCGCACGGCCGCGCGCGAGCGATGCTTCGTCGCGCTCGATCATCGTTACCGGCAAACCCGCGTCGAGCGCCGCGACCGCGATGCCCGCGCCCATCGTGCCGCCGCCGACCACGCCGATCCGCTCGACCGGCCGCGCACTCGCGCGCCGCGCCTCGGGCGCCTTCGCCGCTTCACGCTCGGCGAAGAACGCATGCACGAGGCCCGCGCGCTGCGGACTGTCGAGGCATTGCAGGAACAGGCCGCGTTCGAACTTCATCCCCGCGTCGAACGACTGCGTGAGCGCGGCCTCGACCGCGTCGACGATCTTCGCCGGCGAGAACAGCCCGCGCGATTTCTTCGGCAACTCCGCACGCGCCGCGTCGATCGCGGCCTGCGCGGCCGCACGGTCGGCAAGGCCCCG
>NZ_JAAGPK010000187.1:0-14009 GCF_017104685.1 Burkholderia sp. Tr-20355
TTCACGCGAAGCCGACACCACAGACACACCCTGGCCTTAACCCTCTTTCCCTCCACGACGCTCTGCCGCACTCCCCAGCGTGCCGCGGCCGACGGCGCGCCCGCGCGCCGCGCGCGTTCGCCGATGCGACGCGCGAAGCCTTCCGCAAGCGCGATGCCGAAATCGGCCGGCTCGGGCAGCCGCGCGACGAGGCCGCCGGTGAATTCGAGCGTGTCGTCCGACGCGTTCATGCGCGCCTCCCTTCCATCATGCGGTCGAGGGCCTCGACGAGCGCACGCGCGGGCCGGCGGGCATGCACGCCGGACGGCTCGCCGCCGCTGCGCCAGCCGGGCCGCACGCCGCGCACGAACAGGTACAGGTAGCCCGCGATGTGCGTATCGTAGTCGTAGTCGGGCAGCCGTCCGCGCAGGTAGCGATGCAGCGCGACCGTGTAGAGCAGCGCCTGCAGGTGATACGCGTGATCGGCCATCGCGACGTCGAGCGCGCGCGGACCGTAGGCATCCGGCGTCGTGCCGAGATGGTTCGACTTCCAGTCGACGATCCAGAAGCGGCCGTCGTGTTCGACGATCATGTCGATGAAACCCTTGATGAAACCGGCGAGCGTGCCCGCCTCCAGTGCGACGTCCGGATAGCCGTGCGCGACCAGCAAGCGGCGCAGCGCCGCCAGGTCGAGCGACGGTGCCGGGAACAGGAACCCCATTTCGTCGAGCCGCTTCGCCGGATCGAGATCGGCAAGCCGCATGCCCGGCACGAGCTCGGTGTGCACGACATCGTCGACCAGCTGCGCCATCATCGCCGGCAGCCGGGTAGCGAGCTCGGGCTCCGCCTCGACCGGCCGGTCATGCAGCGCGCCGAGCGCGGCCGCGTGCCACGACTCGGGCTCCGTGAAGCGGCTGAGTTCGAACAGGCGGTGCAGGCATTCGCCGGCCGCGGCCCCGCGCGGGAACACGAGGATGTCGTCGTCCGGCGGTTCCGCCGCGGCCGGCTCCGAGAAGTGCCATTCGCCGTCCGGCGTCACCTCGGCAAGCGCATCGTGATCGGGCCGCAGTTCGTCGTCGGGCACGGCCGCGACGCCCGCCTCCTCGCGCGCCATCGACGCGGTCAGCGAGCTGAAGCTCGCCATCCGCCACGCGTCGCGCAGCACACGCGTCGCGTGGCGCGCCGCGAGCGCCTGCGAGGCGTCGTGCCCCGCCGCGAGACGCTCGCGGCGCGCGGGCACGGGCAACGGCGCGACGCTCACGGGGCCGCCCGCGAGCGCGCGCCACGCCGCCTCGAGCGCAGCCTCGTCGGGCGGTTCGTCGAGCCACGCATCGAACGACTGGCCGGCGCCGGCGACGAGCCAGTTGAGCACGCTGCGCCGCGCTTCGCGCGTCGAGCGCGACGACAGGTACGGCCCGGCAACGACATAACAACGATAGACCGCACGCGTGAGCGCCACGTAGACGAGCCGCGCGCGTTCCGCGGCCTGCTCGCGCAACGCCTGCCGCGCCGCGTGCGCGGCCGCCTCGTCGTCGCATCCGTAATGCAGCACGGCGTCGCCCGCTTCGTCGTGATACTCGCGCGCATCGGGCAACGCGGACGCAGGCGGTTCGCGCAATCCGCCGTCGTTCAGGAACGGACAGAACACGATTGCGTATTCAAGCCCCTTCGACTTGTGCACCGTCACGATCTGCACGAGGTTGCGATCGGATTCGAGCCGCAGCTGCGCTTCCTCGCCGCCGCCGTCGAGCCGTTGCGCGGCGAGCCAGCGCAGCGTCGGCGCGATGCCCGGCTGCGCGGAGGCGCGCGCCTGCGTCAGTTCGGCCAGATGGTTGATGTCGGTCACACGACGCTCGCCGTCCGCACCGGCCATCAGCCGTTCGGCGATCCGCAGCTCGCGCGTGAACGTGCGCCACATCACCGCGAAACCGCGTTCGCGCCACAGCAGCCGATAGCGCGAGAAGCGCTCGACCCAGCTCATCGCGTCGGTGCTGTCGGACGCGCCGCTCGACGCATCGCCGTCGCCCTGCTCCATCCGCCACAGCGCACCGGCATCGAGGCCGAACCAGTCGGATGCGAGCGCCGCGCGCAGGCGCCGCAGGTCGCCCGGCGCATCGATCGCCGCCAGCACGCGTTCGAGCTGCTCGGCGTCGCCGGTCGAGAACACCGACGCCTGCGCCAGCTCGACGCTGCCGATGCCCCAGGTGGCGAGCACGCGTTTCACGAGACTGCCCTGCCGGTGCGTCTGCACGAGCACCGCGATGTCGCCCGGCGACAGCGGCGTGTCGCCGAGCCGCACGTGCCCTTCGCGCGCGCCGCGCATCAGCCGCGCGATCTCGGCGGCACACGCCTGCGCGGCCTGTGCCTGCGCATCGCGCTTGAGCAACGTGCCTTCCCCGCCCGGCAATGCCCAGACCCGGAAGTCGCCGGACGGGCCCGGATCGGTTTCGTCGACGAAGGACGCGCGCACGCGCGTGCCGGCACGCACCGCGTAATAGTCGAGCCCGTCGAGCACGAACGCGCGCGGATTCGACATGAAGAAGCGGTTGCACGCGTCGACGATCGCGGGCGTCGAACGCTGGTTGACCGCGAGCGTGTAGCATGCGCTCGCCCGTGCGCGCGCCGCCAGATAGGTATGCAGATCGGCCGCGCGGAAGCTGTAGATCGCCTGCTTCGGATCGCCGACCAGGAACAGCGGGCCGCCCGGCGCGAAGATCCGGTCGAAGATCGCGAACTGCAGCGGGTCGGTATCCTGGAACTCGTCGATCAGCGCGGCCGGATAGCGTGCGCGCAACGTCTCGGCGAGCCACGGATGCGCATGCAGCGCGTGGTACAGGTTCGCCAGCAGATCGTCGAACGACACGACGCGCCGCGTGCGCTTGCGCTCGGCCAGCTCGCCCGGCGCCACGTCGAGCCAGTCGGCGATCAGCGCGAGCCAGCGCGCGCGCTGCGTGGCCTCGGCGGCGGCCACCGCGGCTTCGAGCGCGTCGGCGACGTCGAAGAACGCGTGCTCGGGTGTCACGCCGCCTTTCTTCGTCGCCTTCGTCAGCGCGGATTGCGTGAGCTTCAGCGCGGCTTTCGGCAGCGCAGCCGTCGCGTCGCCCTGCGCGAAATGCGCCGTCCAGGCGGCCAGCGCATCGGCGACCGCATCGGGCTTGTGCGAGCGCTGGTTGAGCGCGGGCTGCGCCGTGCGCAGCAACGCGTCGATCGTCTCGCGCTCGGCCGCCCACAGCCGCGCCGCCTCGGCGAAGCATTCGGCCGCGGCGGCCTCGGCCGACTCGTCCGGCTCGGTCACGCCGTCCCAGCGCAGCGCGGCGAGCGGCTTCTTCAGCCGGCGCGCGAGCTGCGCATCGAGCGCGGCCGGGCCGGCGCCCGATTCGACGAGCCAGGTCGCGAAACCCGGCCAGCGCGCGGCCGCCGGTTCGACGCGCGTGCGCCAGAAATCCGCCGCGAGTTCGAAGCGCAGCGACGCATCGTCGGCCTCCATGTCGAACGCGAACGGCATCGCGGCGGCGAACGGCGCTTCCTGCAACGCACGCTGGCAGAACGCGTGAATCGTATGGATCGCGGCCTGGTCGAACGCGCGCAGCGCGCGCCGGATGCGCTTCGCGGCCGTCTCGGGGTCGAGCGCGCCGTCTGCGCCGAGCGTGGTCTCGAGCAGGCGCGAGATGAACGGGTCCCCGCCGTCGTCGCCCGTATCGAGCGCATGCGCAAGCTGCGCGAGCCGGCTGCGAATCCGCTCGTGCAGCTCGGCCGTCGCCGCCTTCGTGAAGGTCACGACGAGGATTTCGTCCGCGCCGAGATCCTTCTCGAGCAGCAGGCGCACGTACAGCGCGCAGATGTTCCAGGTCTTGCCGGTGCCGGCCGATGCCTCGATCTGGTTGACGCCGTCGAGCGGGCACGCGAACACGTCGAGTTCGAGCGCCTGCTGCGGCTGCGACACGGCGCTCATGCAACCTCCTTCAGATGCTCGATCAGCGGCTCGAACACGAGCCGCGCCAATGTGCCGAACGGCTCGTCGAGCGACGGGTGCGCACCGCGCCATGCGATCGCGATCGCCGGATCGTCCGCTTCGCTCACGACACGTTCGTTGATCCACACGCTCGCGGCCTTGGCCTCGCCGTCGGACACCCGCGCCCATGCGCTGCGCGGAAAGAACCGCAGCGGCATCCGCCGCCCCGCGCGGAACAGCGCGGCAAGCGGCGCGAGCCGTTCCAGCGGCGCCGCGACGGGCGTCAGCTCGAACGCGCCGCCGCTGCCGAACCACAGCGTGCGGCGCGGCCCGCCGGGCTCGACCGCGCAGTACACGAGATGCGCGAGCCAGGCGGACAGATAGTCGCGCGCGCTCGGTCGTGCGTAGCGATAGATGATCTGCCCGGCCGGCGTCAACCGGTTCAGCGTGCCCTGCAATTCGAGCGGCGCGCACACCGCGTCGGCCGACAGCATCGCGTCGTCCGTGCCGAACAACGCCTGCTCCGTATCGGGCCATGCCGGCACGACCGTGAGCGAGAACGGCCGCCGCTCGATGCCGTCGGCCAGCGCGCGGCGCACGCTCGACGCAAGCTGCGTCATCGAGCCGAGCGCCTGATCGCGCCACACCGTGCCCGTCGCGCCGCCCGGCAGTTCGGGGCTCGCATCGGCAATGCGCAGCGCGTGGTCATGCACCGTGCCCTCGTCCGATTCGATCAACAGCGGCAACACGCGCTCGGCGAGCGCATCACTGCCGGCGAAGTCGAGCGAGAACGGTTCCGTATCGAGCAGTTCGGCCTGCGCGTCGGCAAGCACGATGCCGAGCCGGCCGCGCAGCAACGCGCGCGCCGGATGGCGCCAGAAGCGTTCGAATTCGCTGAACGCGACGGGCTCGACCGGTTCGGCCGGCAGCGGCTGCGCGAAGAACGGCAATTCGCGCGGGCCGTCGCGCGACGCTTCGGCGGCGAGCAGCGACGCGAGCGTCGCCCGCTCGGCGTCGTAGGACACGAGCGCGCTGCCGGGCTGGAAATACGCGGCCGCGAACGGTTGCAGCGGATGCTCGACGATGAACGCGCGCCGCGCGGCATCGACGGCGTCCGGCGCGGCGTCGGGCCCGGCCGTGACGATCGCCAGATGATCGAGCAGTTCGTCGACGAGCGCCGCGGGCGGCAACGGCGCGTTGTCGCGGATGCTGCGGCCCGTATAGGCGATCAGCAGCCGGTCGCGCGCGGCCAGCAGCAGGTCGAGAAACAGGTTGCGCTCGTCGTCGCGGCGCTGCCGGTCGCCGAGCTTCGGCAACACGGCCATCAGGTCGAATTCGTCCGCGCGCGCGAGGCTCGGCAGCACGCCGTCGTCCATCCCGAGCAGACAGACGACGCGATACGGCAGCCCGCGCAGGCTCGTCAGCGACGAGAACGTGACGCCGCCCCACGGCACCCCGCCGCGCGCCGGATCGTCGAGCGCCGCGGCCAGCCCCGCGCGGACGACCGCGGCCGGCAACGCTTCGTCGGGCGCCCCTTCCGTCATCGCGGCCAGCATCGCGTCGAGCGCATCGCGCACGCCGGCCAGCGCGTCCGCATATGCGGCGCCCGAATCGAAGAAGCGCGCGAGCGTATCGGCGAACAGTTCGCTCCAGCCGCTCGGCGTGTGCGATTCGGCCAGGCGACGCGCGAAGCCGTCGAGATCGTCGGTAAAGCGCGCCAGCCGGCCGAGCAGTTCGGCCTCGCTGCCCGTGGCCGCCTCGATCGGCAGCCACGCGCCGATCGGCGCCGCGCCTTCCGGCATCGCATAGCCGAGAAAGAGCCGCGCGAGCGCATCGGAGAACGTATGGCGCGGCGCGGGCACGGCCGCGTCGTCGCTGACAAGCGGCGACAGCCCGCGCCGCGCGCCGGCGGCCGCGAGCCAGGTCTGCACCGTCTCGAGCGCGGCCGCGTCGATGTCGTATCGCGCGGCCACCGCATCGACGCGCAGCCATTCGACCAACTCCGGCGCGCCGACCTGCCGTTCCGGCAACGTGAGCCAGTCGAGCAGCACGCGGGCGACCGGGTTCGCCTGCGACGGCGGCAGGCCGGTGATCCGGTAAGGCACGCGCGCGCCGCCGGCGCCGGCCGTGCCGAACACCGCATCGATCAGCGGCCCGGCCGCCGCGAGGTCGGCCACCGCGACCAGCACGTCGGACGGCTGCAGGCTCGCATCGGCGTCGAACCACGCGAGCAGGCGGTCGTGCAGCACCTCGAGCTGGCGCGCGAGGCTGTGGCACACGTGCACCTCGATGCCGCGCTCGGCCGGCGTGTCGCCGGTTTCGGCCTCCGGCCGCAGCTCGAGGATCGCGTTCTGCACGCGTGCGAGCCACGTGGGCGCGGGATTCTCGACGAAGCGCGAGGCATCGCCCGACGCGGCGCTTTCAGTCAGCTCGTGCAGCATGTGCAGCTGCGCCTGTGTCTGCCGGCCCCACTCGGCGAGCAGCGGATGGCCGACTTCCTGATAGTCGAGCCGCCCGGCCGCATCGAGCGTCTCGGCGTGCGCGGCCGTGACGATGTCGAACCAGAATTCGCGGCACGGGTTCAGCGCATAGACGCGCACGTCGATCCAGCGCGACAGCTCGCGCAACAACGCGACGTGCAGCGGCGGCATCGTCGGCAGCGCGAACACGCTGACCGATTCCGGCCAGTCCGCGCGCGCGACCGTTTCAGCCTCGAGATGGCGCGCCTCGACGAGGAAACGGTGCGCGGGCGGCGTGCCGCTGTCGCTCAGCTCGGCGAGCAGCGCGCGCCACAGCGCGGCCTGCCAGCGCTCGTCGTCGCGTGCGGCGTCGCTGATCCCGCGCGGCGCGGCGTCGCCCGCGAGCACGGATTCGCCGGCCTGCCAGGCGGCCAGCCATTCGGGGCGATAGGTCAGGTAATGATCGAGCACGGCCGCGACGCGGTGCGCGAGCTCGTAGCGCATCGCATCGTCGGAGGCGGACAGGTACGCGGCCAGCCGTGGCGAGGCGAGCCATGGCGCGCCGCCGGCCGCCTGCGCGAGCAGCCGGTAGCAGCGCCACACGAGACGGTCGGGCGCGAACGGCGAACGCTTGGGCACCTCCATCACGCGGCCGATCTGCGCCCACAGCCACTGCGCGAGATACGTGAACTCGACGTTCGCGCACACGCCGTTGCGTGCGGCGATGTCGAGCTCGAGACGACGGCGCAGCGCCGCGCTCGGCACGATGACCTGTTGCGGCGCCCACGGGCCGTTGCGGGCCGGGAACGCGGCCAGATCCTCGAGCAGCGCGTCGGCTAGCGTCTCGTGACGGTTCGAATAGAAGAGATGGAGCATGAAGCGGGCGTCGGAACCTCGCCCCGGCCGGGCCGGGCGAACAGGATCACCAAGGATAGCAAATGGACCGCCGCCGCGAACCTCTGCCGGAAAGCCAGGTTTTGCGGACCGCGAAATACGATAGACTCGTCGCCAGTCAATACGCCGCCCCGGCGTCTTCGTCTGCCATTCAGCCCATCGATGCGCTATTCGGTCGAAATCAGAAAGTTTTTCTACAGCCAGTACTTTTTCGGCGGCCTGCGGATCGCGGTCGGCGTCTCGCTGCCGGCCGTGCTGTGCCTGATCGTGTTTCACAACCGCGAACTCGGCTTCACGATCTCGACGGGCGCGCTCGGCGCCTGCGTCGTCGACATGCCGGGTCCGCTCAAGTACAAGCACAACGAAATGCTCGCGTGCAGCGTGATCGGCTTCCTCGCGGCGCTCGCCACCGGCCTCGCGACACCGAACATCTTCGCGCTGTGGCTCACGATCGTGCCGCTCACGTTCGTGCTGTCGCTGATCGTCGTCTACGGCAACCGCTGGCCCCAAATCAGCTTCGCGACGCTGTTCATGATGGTGATGACGCTCGAGGAGAAGTTCACGCCGCTGCAGGCGTTCATCAACGCCGGCTGGATTCTCGCGGGCGGCCTCTGGTACACGTACTGGGCCACGCTCGTGTCGCGATGGCAGGCGCGCCGGATCGAGCAGCAAGCGCTGGCCGAAAGCCTGTTCGCCTGTGCCGACTACCTGCTGGCGCGCGCACAGTTCTACGATCTCGACGCCGATCTCGACGAATGCTACCGCAACCTGGTCGCGCGGCAGATCACCGCGGTCGAAACGCAGGAAACCGCGCGCGACATCGTGCTGCGCAACCTGCCGAAGCTGCGGCGCGGCAAGCTCGATCCCGGCCGCACGACGATGTACAACCTGTTCATCAACAGCGTCGACCTGCACGAGCTGTTCGTCGGCGCCCACACCGACTACCCGCTGGTGCGCAACACGTTCGGCGGCTCGGATCTGATCATTTTCTACCGCGACCTGATCCGCAAGGCGGCCGCCGATCTCGAGGAGATCGGCCTCGCGGTGCTCGAGAACCGCGCGCCGCATTCGCGGATCAGCGTGAAGGCCGAGCTGCGCGCGATCGAGTACGAGATCGAGCTGATGCGCAAGAAGAACTTCGCGGCCACCAACGCGGAAGCGTACGCGGCCGTGCTCGCGACGTTCCGGCGCATCTGGAGCGCGACACGCCTGATCGACCGGATGCGCCGCAACCTGTCGGGCCACGCCGATCCGCAGCAAACCGAACTGAAGATCGACAAGGCGCTCACGCGCTTCCTGCAGCGCCGCCGGATGTCGCCGCTGCTGATCTTCTCGAACCTGAACATGCGCTCGCCGAGCTTTCGCCACGCGCTGCGCGTGACGATCGCGGTGGCGGTCGGCTTCTGGATCGGCCGGCTGCTGCCGCTCACGAACGCGTACTGGATCGTGATGACGACCATCATCATCCTGAAGCCCGGCTACTCGCTGACCAAGCAGCGCAACGCGCAGCGGATCATCGGCACGCTGATCGGCTGCGCGGCGAGCATCGCGCTGATCTACACGGTGAAGGAGCCGCACCTGCTGATCGCGATCATGTTCGGGTCGATGGTGATGAGCTACAGCCTGCTGCTGTTCAATTACGCGGCAAGCGTCGTGTTCACGTCGTCGTACGTATTGCTGATGTTTCACCTGCTCGCACCGGGCAGCATGCGGATCATCGGCGAGCGCGCGATCGACACGGTGGTCGGCTGCATGATCGCGATCGCCGCGAGCCGGCTGTTCCCGTACTGGGAATACCGGCTGATGGGCAAGCAGGTCGCCGACATGCTCACCGCGACCCGCAAGTATTTCGAGGCCGTGTGGCGCGCCGGGCGTGGCGCGTCGTCGCCGCCCGTGCCCGCCGCCGACGGCGCCGCCGTCGTGCCGGTCGTCGCCGCGGCGGTCGAAACGCCGGCCACGAGCCTCGACGACGACTACCGCTACCGCCTGGCGCGCAAGGACGTGCACATCGCGTTCGCGAACCTCGGACAGGCGTTCCAGCGGATGATGATCGAGCCGAAGGCGCACCAGCGTTTCGTGCCCGAACTGAACGACCTGCTCGTGCAGACGCACGTGCTCGGCGCGCAGATCACGGCCGCCGCGCCGCTGATCCGCAACGCGTGCTCGGCCGACGGCAGCATCGAGCACGACGACGCGCTGCATCGCGGCCTCGCCGCCGTGCTCGACAATCTCGAGAAGGCCGAGGCCGGCGAGCCGCCGCCCGCCGACCAGCTCGAAGCGTCGAAGCAGATCACGCGCGATCTCGACGCGATGGTCGTGTCCGCGGAGAAATCCGATGCGGTCGGCGCCGAGCTCACGCACGACCTGAAAGTGCTTGCCCACCAATGCAAGCAGATGCTTGCGTCGTCGCTGCTGATCCGCAAGGACGCGAGCGTGATCCGCCTGCCCGCCTGACCCCGACCACCCGCGCCGGCGGGCCGGCCCGCGCACGCCGCGGGTCGGCCACCGGCGCGCCCCGACTCAGCGATCCCCGAAGCATGACCCGCCCGCTCCACGCGGCCCGCGCATCCGTCGCGCGACCGCCCCACGCCCCTTCCCGCTCGCCGCGCCAGTCAGGGAATACCCGATTCCGGTCACCCGGCCCGGCTTGTTATCATTCGTTCACATTCAAGTTGTATAGACAACTTGAGCCAATCGGACCGGCCCCGCTCGCCCGGTCCGTCGCATAACGATATCGGAGACTCGATGAAAAACTTGCAGCGCCACCTGAGCGCGCGGCACATCCGCTTTCTCGCGCTCGGCTCGGCGATCGGCACGGGCCTGTTCTACGGCTCGGCGTCCGCGATCCAGCTCGCGGGCCCGGCCGTGATCCTGGCGTACATCCTGGGCGGCGCGGCCGTCTACATGGTGATGCGCGCGCTCGGCGAAATGGCCGTGCGCGAACCCGTCGCCGGCTCGTTCGGCCATTACGCGACCGAGAACCTCGGCCCGTTCGCGGGTTTCGTCACCGGCTGGACCTACACGCTCGAAATGGTGATCGTCGCGATCGCCGACATCACCGCGTTCGGCATCTACATGGGCTTCTGGTTTCCGGATGTCCCGCAATGGATCTGGGTGCTCGGCGTCGTCGCGATCATCTGCGGGCTGAACCTGTGCCACGTGAAGGTGTTCGGCGAGCTCGAATTCTGGCTGTCGATCATCAAGGTCGGCGCGATCGTCGCGATGATCGGCGGCGGCGTCGCGATCCTGCTGTCCGGCATGCACTTCGGCCATTCGGCCGACGTGCCGACGTTCGCGAACCTGTGGAACCATGGCGGCTTCCTGCCGAACGGCATCGGCGGGCTGGTCGCGTCGCTGTCGGTCGTGATCTTCGCGTACGGCGGGATCGAGGTGATCGGGATGAGCGCCGGCGAGGCGAAGGATCCGGAACGCGTGATTCCGCGCGCGATCAACGCGGTGCCCGCGCGCATCCTGCTGTTCTACGTGCTGACCATGGTCGTGCTGATGTCGATCAGCCCGTGGACGGGCGTCGGCAGCGACGGCAGCCCGTTCGTGCAGATTTTCTCGGCGCTCGGCGTGAAGTCGGCTGCCACGATCCTCAACCTGGTCGTGATCAGCGCGGCGATCTCGGCGATCAACAGCGACATCTTCGGCGCGGGCCGCATGATGTTCGGGATGGCGCGACAGGGCCAGGCACCGCGCGTGCTGATGACGACGTCGCGGCACGGCGTGCCGTGGGTCACGGTGCTCGTGATGGCCGGCGCGCTGCTCGTCGGCGTGCTGCTCAACTACCTGATGCCGAAGGACGTGTTCCTGGTGGTCGCCGCGATCGCGACGTTCGCGACCGTATGGGTCTGGCTGATGATCCTGCTGTCGCAGGTCGCGATGCGCCGCCGCCTGTCGAGCGAGGAAGTCGCCGCGCTGAAGTTCAAGGTGCCGCTGTGGCCGGCCGCGCCGGCGCTGACGATCGCGTTCATGGGTTTCGTGATCGTGATGCTCGGCTGGTTCGAGGATACGCGTGTCGCGCTGTATGTCGGCGCGGCATGGCTCGCGCTGCTCGCGGCCGTGTTCTACGCACGGATCCGCCCGAAATTCGCCCCTGCGTCACGTTGACGCACGGCTGACCCGAATGCGCGGCGCGCCTCGTTCGGCGCCCGCTGCCGTCAAGGCTCCGCGCGGCGCCCGTCGCGCCGGAAGCCGCGGATTGCGCCCCTTCGCATGCCCCGCGTGCGCGGCCCGGCCGGGCCGCGTACCGGCACGTCAGTGCGATGCCGCGCTCGCGGCCTCGGCCGGATGGGCCTCGTCGTACGCCCGCTTCTGCGAAATCGCGTTGTACAGGATCGTCCCGATCACGAGGAGCACGGCCACGACGATCAGGATGCTCACGTTGCGAACAGGGTTCTTCTTGCGCTGATCGTTCATGGTCGGTGCGTCTCCGTCAAATTCATCGAAGCGCGCATTCTACGCGCTTGCGCCCGCGCTGCGACGTCCCGTTTCCGATCGCCGTTACGCCCATCCCCCGCTGCTTTCCGCACGCTTTCAGTTGGTAATCGTTCCCATTTCGATTTAGAATCCAGAATCTTTCATTTTGTAATATTTCCTTCGTCCACCCGTCCCACCGGAGTCACCATGTCGAATCCGCGCACCCGCCTGCTGCCGCTCGCCGGCACCCTCGCCCTGGCCGCGGCCGCCTTCGCGCCGCTTGCCCAGGCGGCCGAGGAAGTGAGCCTGTACACCACCCGCGAACCCAAGCTGATCCAGCCGCTCATCGATGCCTTCACGAAGCAGAGCGGCGTCGAGGTCAACACGGTGTTCGTGAAGGACGGCCTGCTCGAGCGCGTGAAGGCGGAAGGCGCGCAGTCGCCGGCCGACGTGCTGATGACGGTCGACGTCGGCAACCTGCTCGACCTGGTCGACGGTGGCGTCACGCAGCCAGTACGCTCGAAGGCGCTCGACGACGCGATTCCCGCGAACCTGCGCGGCACGAACGGCGACTGGTACGCGCTGTCGCTGCGCGACCGTGTGCTGTACGTCGAGAAGGACCTGAAGGTCGACGCATTCCGCTACGAGGATCTCGCCGATCCGAAATGGAAGGGCAAGGTCTGCATCCGCTCGGGCCAGCATCCGTACAACACGGCGCTCGTCGCGGCGATGATCGCGCACGACGGCGAGGCCGCGACCGAGAAATGGCTGCGCGGCGTGAAGGCGAACCTCGCGCGCAAGGCGACGGGCGGCGACCGCGACGTCGCGCGCGACATCCTCGGCGGCATCTGCGACGTCGGCCTCGCGAACGCGTACTACGTCGGCCACATGAAGAACGCGGAAGCCGGCAGCGACGCGCGCAAGTGGGGCGACGCGATCAAGGTCGTACGCCCGACGTTCGCGAACGCGAAGAGCGGCGGCACGCACGTGAACATCAGCGGCGCGACGGTCGCAAAGCACGCGCCGCACAAGGCCAACGCGGTGAAGCTGCTCGAATACCTCGTGTCGCCGGAAGCGCAGGCGCTGTACGCGCAGGCGAACTACGAATACCCGGTACGCGCGAACGTGAAGCTCGATCCGGTGATCGCGAGTTTCGGCGCGCTGAAGGTCGACCCGCTGCCGCTGGCGGACATCGCGAAGCATCGCAAGCAGGCGAGCCAGCTCGTCGACAAGGTCGGCTTTGACAACTGACGCCGCATCGTCCGGCGCGTACCGCGCGCCATCCCGGCTGCGTCTGCGCCCGCGCGCGGGCAGCCTGTGGCTGCTCGCGGCGCTGGCGGTCGCCGCGGCGGTCGCGGCGCCGCTCGCGGTGCTCGTGGCCGCCGCGTTCGACGCCGATCTCGCGCACTGGCGTCATCTCGCCGAATTCGTGCTGCCGCAGGCGCTCGTCAATACGCTGCTGCTGCTCGCGGGTGTCGGCGCGATCGTGTCGATCGTCGGCACCGGCTGCGCGTGGCTCGTCACCGCGTACGATTTTCCCGGTCGCCGGATGCTGACGTGGGCGCTGCTGCTGCCGCTCGCGGTGCCGACCTACATCGTCGCATTCGCGTATCTCGACCTGCTGCATCCGATCGGCCCCGTCCAGGGCGCGATCCGCTGGCTGCTCGGCTTCGACAGCCCGCGCCAGTTCCGCCTGCCGGACCTGCGCTCGCTGCCCGGCGCGATCTTCGTGCTCGGCTTCGTGCTGTATCCGTATGTGTACCTGAGCACGCGCGCGATGTTCGTCACGCAGTCGGCGAGCCTGCTCGAGGCCGCGCGCACGCTCGGCGCGGGACGCGTCGCGACGTTCTGGCGCGTCGTCGTGCCGCTCGCGCGGCCCGCGATCGCGGTCGGCGTGAGCCTCGCGCTGCTCGAAACGCTGAACGACATCGGCGCGTCGGAATTTCTCGGCGTGCAGACGCTGACCGTGTCGGTCTACACGACGTGGATCACGCGCTCCGACCTCGCCGGTGCCGCGCAGATCGCGCTGGCGATGCTCGCGATCGTCGTCGGCATGATCGTGCTCGAACGTTATGGGCGCCGCCGCCAGCGCTACGCGCATGGCCGGCGCATGCGGCCGATCGCGCCGCGCCGCCTCACCGGCGCGGCCGCGCTCGGCGCCGCCGTGTTCGGCTGGCTGCCCGTGCTGCTGGGTTTCGGCGCACCGGCCGCGTACCTCGCGGTGGAGACCGGCAAGCGGCTGCATCTCGTCGGCGGCGTGTCCGCGCAACTGATGACGGGGCTCACGAACACGCTGACGATCG
>NZ_JAAGPK010000188.1:0-13872 GCF_017104685.1 Burkholderia sp. Tr-20355
TGAGGATCGCCGGCGACCACCGGCTGGCGGCTTCGGCCGCCACGTTCGCCCGCGCAATCGCCTCCGGTCGTGCCGCACGCAGCGTGCCGCCGCCGCTCGCGAAGCACCCGGCCGCCCCCGTGCGGCGCCGATCGTTTTCTTCTGTTCGCCTTACCTTGATGCAGGACCATTCGTCATGACGCAAACCGCTTTCCGTTCCCAGCTGCTGACCTTCAACGGCGACCCGGCGCAATCGAGCCAGGCCGCGAACCACGAGACCGACGGCCTCCTGATCGTCGCCGACGGCAAGGTCGTCGCGGCCGGCCCGTATGCGCCACTCGCGGCAACGCTCGCGCGCGACGCGGTCGTCCACGACCTGCGCGACAAGCTGATCGTGCCCGGCTTCATCGACACGCACATCCACTACCCGCAGACGGACATGATCGCGTCGCCGGCGCCCGGCCTGCTGCCGTGGCTCGACAAGTACACGTTCCCGACCGAGCGCCAGTTCGGCGATCCCGAGCATGCGCGCGAAGTCGCCGATTTCTTCGTCGACGAGTTGCTCGCGTGCGGCACGACGAGCGCGCTCGTCTACTGCACGGTGCACAAGCAGTCGGCCGATGCGCTGTTCGCGGCGAGCGACGCGCGCGACCTGCGGATGATCGCGGGCAAGGTGCTGATGGACCGCAACTGCCCCGAGTTCCTGCGCGACACCGCGCAGTCGGGATACGACGACAGCGCCGAGCTGATCGACCGCTGGCACGGCAAGGGCCGCCAGATGTACGCGCTCACGCCGCGCTTCGCGCCGACGTCGACCGAGGCGCAGCTCGAGGCGTGCGGCGAACTCGCGCGCCGCCATCCGGACATCTTCGTGCAGAGCCACGTCGCGGAAAACGTCGACGAGGTGAAATGGGTGGCCGAGCTGTTCCCCGGCCATCGCAGTTATCTCGACATCTACGACCGCTACGGGCTGCTGCGCCCGCGCGCGGTGTACGGCCACTGCATCCACCTCGACGACGAGGACCGCCGCCGGATGGCCGAGACGCGCACGGTCGTCGCGCACTGCCCGACGTCGAACTTCTTCCTCGGCAGCGGGCTGTTCGACTTCGACAAGGCCGGCGAATACGACGTACCCGTCACGCTCGCGACCGACGTCGGCGGCGGCACGTCGTTCTCGATGCTGCAGACGATGAACGAGGCCCACAAGGTCGCGCGGCTGTCGGGCCACCACCTGACCGCGACGCGGATGTTCTGGCTCGCGACGGCCGGCGCCGCGCAGGCGCTCGATCTCGCCGACACGGTCGGCACGCTCAAGCCGCGCACCGAGGCCGACTTCGTCGTGCTCGATCCGCAGGCCACGCCGCTGCTCGCGCGCCGCACCAAACGCGCGGATTCGCTCGAGGAACTGCTGTTCGCGTTCGCGCTGCTCGGCGACGACCGCGCGGTGTACCGCACCTACGCGGCCGGCGAACTCGTCCACGAACGCGGCGCCGCGCGCCGGCCGGCCACCGCGTAACGGTAACGCCGCGCCGGTACGCAGCCCCGACCGGCACGGCCCGATCGCGGCCGTACCGGCCGGGCAGCCAGGCGCGCCCTCGCCGACCGGGCTCCCACGCCCGGCCGGCCGCCTTCCCGCACGCAATGCGTCGTGCTAAAATTCGCCGCTCATTGGGGAGTAGCCGCTCCGCTCGATGTCCCGCGCCCCCGGCGCGCATCGTGACGGAGGCGTCCGTCAACAGACTTGGCCGTTCGGCCATGGCGGACGCAGCCACGCTGGCCTGGCGAGACCGATGGTTCACAGTGCGCCGCATCAGGGCCCGGCGCGCCGTGGATCGTCGCTCGCACGCACAACATCGGCCCGTGGAACCCCATACGTGTCCCAAGCCTTCCTGATCTCCACCGGCGCCGTCGCCCTCGCTGAAATCGGCGACAAGACCCAACTGCTTTCCCTCGTCCTGGCCGCGCGCTATCGCAAGCCGGTGCCGATCATTCTCGGCGTGCTCGTCGCGACGCTCGTGAACCACGGTTTCGCGGGCGCACTCGGCGAATGGCTCGGCGCGCTCGTCACGCCGTCGATCATGCGCTGGGCGCTCGCGTTCTCGTTCATCGCGATGGGATTGTGGATTCTCGTGCCCGACAAGCTCGACGCCGACGAAGCCAACGCCACCCGCTCGCGGCTCGGCGTATTCGGCGCGACGCTCGTCGCATTCTTCCTCGCGGAAATGGGCGACAAGACGCAGATCGCGACCGTCGCGCTGGCGGCGCGCTTCCAGGACTACATCGGCGTCGTGGCCGGCACGACGTTCGGGATGATGCTCGCGAACGTGCCGGCGATCCTGCTCGGCGACCGCTTCGCGCACCGCCTGCCAACCCGGCTCGTGCACGGGATCGCGGCCGTGCTGTTCGTCGTGCTCGGCGCGCTCGCGCTGCTGGGTGTCGGCGTCTGACGGAACAGGATGACCGGCGCGGCCGGGTAGCCGCGCCGGGATGGGCACCGCGTTACTTCGCGACGGCCGCGCCCGAAGCCGGCGCAGCCGGCACCGCGCGCTCGTTGGCGGCCGGCGTCGCCGGCCCGCCGCGCTTGTCGACCGGCAACCGGACCGAGCGGACCGCGCCGTTCGACAGCGGGAAATCGGCGAGCGCGCTGCGCGCGAGGAACGGCATCGCATACAGCAGCGTGCCGTTGTCGCCGGTCGTGCGCGCGGACACGTTGTACACCTCCTTGCCCGTCGCGCGCTCGGTGATGCGGATCCCGAGCGTGTAGTCGAACACCTGGTACGTCTGCGCGACATAGCCGGCCGGCATCGGCCCCCAGGGCCCCCACGGGCCCCACGGCCCGCGCCGCCAGTACGGCCCGGGCGCAAACCACGGGTCGTAGTAGACCGGCTGCGGCACCGTCACGAGATCGCTGCCCACCGCATAGGTCAGCCCGACGAGATAACGCGCCTGCGCCGGCGGCACCTGCCGGAACGCATACGCGGACAGTTCGTTGGCGACGATCGGCTCGTAGGTCGACTGCTCGATGCTGTTCTTCTGCGCCTCGGTGCGCGTGAACGCATAGGTGCGTGTCGCGTCGCTGCCGCTCCAGTCGGAGAAGGCCGTGACCTGGGTCGTCACATAGCTGGTGCAGCCCGTCAGCAGCGCCACGCACAGCGCCGCCGCCCAGCCCGCACCGCGAAAAATCCATTCGCGTTTCATGTTGATCCTCGTCGATCCGTCACCCGTTCGTCGCACCGCGCGAACCGCAACGGGATGCCGATAATACGCGGACTGTCGAAAGCGGTAAAAAGTTCGCCCGGCACGCAGCCGCAAGCCTTTGTACAATGGCCCGGTTCGCCCGGCCCGCGTAACGGGCCCGTTCCCCACCCCACCGATCTCGACGACCATGTCCGACAACGCCTCCTCCACCGTGATCCGCCGCGCCGACTACACGCCGCCGGCATTCCTCATCGATTCCGTCGCGCTCGAATTCGATCTCGCGCCGGCCCGCACGATCGTCAGGAACACGATGCGCGTGCGCCGCAATCCGGACGCCGCGCCCGCGCCGCACCTGGAGTTGATGGGCGAAGCGCTCGAATTCGTCGGCGCGTCGCTGGACGGCGCGCCGCATGGCGCCGTGCGCGCGCACGAGCACGGGCTGACGGTCGAGAACGTGCCCGACGCGTTCGAGCTGACGCTCGAAAGCGCGTGCGCCCCCGACCAGAATACGACGCTGTCGGGCCTCTACGTGTCGAGCGGCAATTTCTTCACGCAGTGCGAGGCGGAAGGCTTTCGCCGCATCACCTACTTCCTCGACCGCCCCGACGTGATGGCGTCGTACATCGTCACGCTGCGCGCCGACAAGACCGCGTACCCGGTGCTGCTGTCGAACGGCAACCTCGTCGATTCGGGCGACCTGCCCGACGGCCGCCACTTCGCGAAATGGGAAGACCCGTTCCGCAAGCCGAGCTACCTGTTCGCGCTGGTCGCCGGCAAGCTCGTCGCGATCGAGGAAAAGATCACGACCGGCTCCGGCAAGGAAAAGCTGCTGCAGGTGTGGGTCGAGCCGGCCGATCTCGACAAGACGCGTCACGCGATGGATTCGCTGATCCACTCGATCCGCTGGGACGAAAGACGCTTCGGCCTCGAGCTCGATCTCGACCGCTTCATGATCGTCGCGGTCGGCGACTTCAACATGGGGGCGATGGAAAACAAGGGGCTCAACATCTTCAACACGAAGTACGTGCTGGCGAACCCCGAGACCGCGACCGACACCGATTTCGCGAACATCGAATCGGTGGTCGGCCACGAGTACTTCCACAACTGGACCGGCAATCGCGTGACCTGCCGCGACTGGTTCCAGTTGAGCCTGAAGGAAGGCCTGACGGTGTTCCGCGACCAGGAATTCTCGGCCGACATGGCCGCGGGCGACGACGTCGAATCGGCGGCCCGCGCGGTCAAGCGCATCGAGGACGTGCGCGTGCTGCGCCAGCTGCAGTTCGCCGAGGATGCCGGCCCGATGGCACACCCGGTGCGCCCGGAAAGCTACGTCGAGATCAACAACTTCTACACGATGACGGTCTACGAGAAAGGCTCGGAAGTCGTGCGGATGTACCAGACGCTGTTCGGCCGCGACGGCTTCCGCAAGGGGATGGACCTGTACTTCAAGCGCCACGACGGCCACGCGGTGACCTGCGACGACTTCCGTCACGCGATGGCCGACGCGAACGGGCGCGACCTCGCGCAGTTCGAGCGCTGGTACAGCCAGGCCGGCACGCCGCGCGTGTCGGTGCGCACCGCGTACGACGCGGCCGCGCGCCGCTACACGGTCACGCTCGCGCAGGGCTACGGCGACGCGTCGCCGGCCGCGCGCGAAACGCAGCAGGGGCCGCTCCTGATTCCGTTCGCGATCGGCCTGATCGGCCGCGACGGCCGCGACCTGCCGCTGCGCCTGGACGGTGAAACGGCCGCTTCGGGCACGACGCGCGTGCTCGACTTCACCGACACCGAGCAGACCTTCACGTTCGTCGACGTGCCGGAAGCGCCGCTGCCGTCGCTGCTGCGCAACTTCTCGTCGCCGGTGATCGTCGAGTACGACTACAGCGACGACGATCTCGCATTCCTGCTCGCGCACGACAGCGATCCGTTCAACCGCTGGGAGGCCGGCCAGCGCCTCGCGACGCGCGCGCTGCTGACGCTTGCCGCGCGGGCGGCCGCGAACGAACCGCTCACGCTCGGCGAGAACTTCATTGCCGCGTTCCGGCGCGTGCTGACCGACGCGACGCTGTCGCCGGCGTTCCGCGAACTCGCGCTGACGCTGCCGTCGGAAACCTACCTCGCCGACCAGATGGCCGAGGCCGATCCGGCCGCCGTGCATCGCGCACGCCTGTTCGTGCGCCGCCAGCTCGCGACCGCGCTGCGCGCCGAATGGCTCGCCGCGTACGAGCAGCACCAGACGCCGGGCGCCTACGAGCCGACGCCGGAGGCCTCCGGCCGCCGCGCGCTGAAGAACCTCGCGCTCGCGTATCTCGCCGAACTCGAGGATCCGGCCGATGCGGTGCGCCTCGCGACCGCGCAGTACGACGCGGCGAACAACATGACCGATCGCGCGGCCGCCCTCGGCGCGCTGCTGTCCGCCGCCGCCGCGGGCGCGAACGAGCCGGCCGATCGCGCGCTCGACGACTTCTACCGCCGTTTCGAGAAGGAGGCGCTCGTGATCGACAAGTGGTTCGCGATGCAGGCGGCGCAACGCGGCACGGCCGCGCAGCCGACGCTCGCGAAAGTGCGCAAGCTGCTCGCGCATCCGGCGTTCAACCTGAAGAATCCGAACCGCGCACGCTCGCTGATCTTCAGCTTCTGTGCAGCCAACCCCGCGCAATTCCACGCGGCGGACGGTTCGGGCTACGCGTTCTGGGCCGAACAGGTGCTTGCGCTCGACGCGATCAATCCGCAGGTCGCCGCACGCCTCGCGCGTTCGCTCGAACTGTGGCGCCGCTTCACGCCGGCGCTGCGCGACCGCATGCGCGGCGCGCTCGAGCAGGTCGCGGCCGGCGCGAAGTCGCGCGACGTGCGCGAGATCGTCGAGAAGGCGCTCGCCTGACGCCGTCGCCCGCCCCGCATTCGCGCGATGAAGCCGGCGCCGCCCGATGCGGCGCCGGCTTTTTATTGCACGGGCGCGGCCGGCACCGAGCCGAATGACGGGGTCTGACCGCTCGGCCTGCCGCCGCGCCGGTACGCACCGCGCCCCCCTCCGCCGCCGGAAACCGGGCCGGCTCGGCCGCCCGGCGATGTAACCGGACGAAAAAAGCCGGCGGCGCGGGAAGCGCGACAGGTAAAATTGCGGCCATTCAAGGATTCTTTGGCCTTTTGGAGTCTGTCATGTCCATTGCCCGCCGCACCACGCTGTCGAAGTTCCTGATCGAACAGCAACGTGAGACCAACAACCTTCCCGCCGACCTGCGCCTGCTGATCGAAGTCGTCGCACGCGCGTGCAAGGCGATCAGCTACAACGTGTCGAAGGGCGCGCTCGGTGAAGCGCTCGGCACCGCCGGCAGCGAGAACGTCCAGGGCGAGGTGCAGAAAAAGCTCGACATCCTGTCGAACGAAATCCTGCTCGACGCAAACGAGTGGGGCGGCAATCTCGCCGCGATGGCATCGGAAGAAATGGAAACGTTCTTCCCGATCCCGGCGAACTACCCGCGCGGCGAATACCTGCTCGTGTTCGATCCGCTCGACGGCTCGTCGAACATCGACGTGAACGTGTCGATCGGCACGATCTTCTCGGTGCTGCGCTGCCCGGACGGCAAGCAGGCGACCGAAGAATCGTTCCTGCAACCCGGCACGCAGCAGGTTGCGGCCGGCTACGCCGTCTACGGCCCGCAGACGGTGTTCGTGCTGACGACCGGCAACGGCGTGAACTGCTTCACGCTCGACCGCGAAGTCGGCTCGTGGGTGCTCACGCAAAGCAACATGCAGATCCCGGCCGACACGCGCGAATACGCGATCAACGCGTCGAACGCGCGCCACTGGTACGACCCGGTCAAGCGCTACGTCGACGAACTGAACGCCGGCAAGGACGGCCCGCGCGGCGACAACTTCAACATGCGCTGGATCGCCTCGATGGTTGCCGACGTGCACCGGATCCTGAACCGCGGCGGCATCTTCATGTACCCGGCGGACAAGCGCACGCCCGATCGTCCGGGCAAGCTGCGCCTGATGTACGAAGCGAACCCGATGTCGTTCATCGTCGAACAGGCCGGCGGCGCCGCGACGACCGGCACGCAGCGCATCATGGAAGTGCAGCCGACGGGCCTGCACCAGCGCGTGCCCGTGTTCCTCGGCTCGAAGAACGAAGTCGAGCGCGTCACCGGCTATCACGACGAAGCAAAATAATTGCACTGCAGCACTGGACGGAGGCGTGATGCGCAAGTACAATCTCGCCTCTTGATGTGGCCCTGACCGGTCGCATCACAGTGAAGTGAAAGCGGGCAGTCCGCCGGATCGAGGGTTTCGCGAAACAGCAGCAGCAAGCTGAAAAAAAGTTCGCAAAACCTATTGCCAAGATCTCGGATTTGACCATATAATTTCATTTCTCTGCTGCCGGTGTAGCTCAGTTGGTAGAGCAGCGCATTCGTAATGCGAAGGTCGTAGGTTCGACTCCTATCTCCGGCACCAAGACATAAAGGCCTGACAAGCATCGCTTGTCAGGCCTTTTCTCTTTTCCGGCGCCGAAATCGTGCGCCCATCCGGTATCCGTATCCGCCCCGCTTGCGGGCATCCCCCGACTCACGCACCGCGTGCCGCCGATTACAATCGCCGGACCACTCCGCCCTCTTCCCCGCCTCATGCGCACCTGGCGTCTCGAGCGACCGACTCTCAACGCGCAGCTGGATATCTCCCGCGCGACGCGTCTCGTCGCCGCGATCGGCGGCCACGAGGCGAACGCGTTCGCAGCCGAAGTCCTGAAGCTGTTCGACGCTGCGCTGTCGATCACGCAGTGCACGATCTTCGCGTACGAATTCGGCAATCGCCCGCGCACGATGTCGGTTGCCGATCATCGCGGCGGCCGCTACCTGCGCGACGTCGCCGACACCTACGCACGGCACTTCTACGCACTCGACGGCAACCAGCCGATCGTATCGGCCGCCCATCGCGGCACGCACCGCCACGACCTGCTGCTGCATCAGCAAGCGGGCGACGAGATCGCTCACGAAGCGTATCGCGCGGCATGCTATCGCGGCCCCGACGTATCCGACCGGCTGGCGCTGCTGGTGCAGCCCGACGATGCGACGTGGCTGTCGATCAACCTGTACCGCGCCCATCGCAGCGGCGCGTTCCAGCCGCGCGAGATCGCGGCGATCGAAACGCTCGCGCCGCTGATCGCGCAGGCGGCGAAGCATCACTACGCACTCGCCGGCGCGACGCAGGTCGGCATCCCGCAACGGATGCTCGCGCGATTGCGCCATGCGTGCCCCGAACTGTCCAAGCGCGAACTCGACGTGCTGCGCGGCGTGCTCGAAGGCCAGACCGCGCGCGAGATTGGCGAGACGATCGGCGTGAAGGCATCGAGCGTCGTCACCTATCAGAAGCGCGCGTATCGGCGCCTCGGCATTTCGAGCCAGCGCGAACTGTTTGCGCTGTGCATGCAGCCCTGACCCGTTTCGGTTCGCGACGAGCGTAGCGCGGCCACGCCTGCCGGGCCCGCCGTACCCGAAATGGGGACAACGGCGACCCGCCCGGCTTCCATACTGCATCGACCCGTTGCCCATCGCACCGCCGATGCGCGCACGTCGAGTCAGACCACCGTGGAAGCCAACGATGACCATCGCGTTCAAACCCTATCCGTTCGTCGCCGCGCGCCATTCCGCGCATCTGCCGGACTGCGTCGACGGCATCGATACGCACCGGCATCGCGTCGCGATCGTCGGCGGCGGCCCCGTGGGCCTCGCCGTCGCGCTCGGCCTCGCGAATCACGGCATTCGCAGCGTGTTGATCGAAGCCGACGATTCGGTCTGTCACGGCAGCCGCGCGATCTGCATTTCGCGCCGCAGCCTCGAGATCATCGAACGGCTCGGCGCGCTCGACGATTTCCTGCGCACCGGGCTGCCATGGACCGGCGGACGCAGTTTCCATCGCGACGACGAAGTGCTGCACTTCACGATGCCGCAGGACGAGAACCAGAAGCTGCCGCCGATGGTGAACCTCGCGCAGTATCACATCGAGCAGTTCCTGCTGGACGCCGCGCGACGCCGCGCCGATTTCATCGAGATCCGCTGGCAGACGAAGGTCACCGGCGTCACGCGACAACCGGACGGCGTACGCCTGGACGTCGACACGCCGCTCGGCGGCTACGCGCTCGACGCCGACTGGGTCGTCGCATGCGACGGCGGACGCAGCACGATGCGCGACGCGCTCGGTCTGTCGCTCCGCGGCACGCGCTACGAGGGCCGCTATGTGATCGTCGACATCGCGCTCGACAGCAACCGGCCGACCGAGCGCCTCGCGTACTTCGATCCGTCGTCGAACCCGGGCTCGACGGTGCTCGTCCACAAGCAGCCCGACAACGTGTGGCGGATCGACTACCAGTTGCGCGACGACGAGGATGCCGACGCGGCCGTGAAGCCCGAGCACGTGATCCCCCGCGTGCAGAACCTGCTCGACATGATGGGCGAGCGCGGCCCATGGTCGCCGATCTGGATCACGATCTACAAGGCGAACGCACTGACGCTCGAACGCTACCGGCACGACCGCGTGCTGTTCTGCGGCGACGCCGCACACCTCGTGCCGATCTTCGGCGTGCGCGGCGCGAATTCGGGCATCGACGATGCCGACAACCTCGCGTGGAAACTCGCGTACGTGCTGCGCGGCATCGCGTCGGACGCACTGCTCGACAGCTACTCGGACGAACGCGTGTTCGCGACGCACGAGAACCTGCGTTACGGCACGAAGAGCACCGAGTTCATGGCGCCGCCGTCGTTTGCCTTCGAACTGATGCGCAAGGCCGTGCTGACGCTCGCGCGCCGGCATCCGGCACTGCGTTCGCTGATCAACCCGCGCCAGACATCGGCTATCGCGTATGCGAAGTCGCCGCTGAATGCCGCCGAGCGCGACACGTTCGCGGCCGGCCCGGCGCCCGGCACGGTACTCGTCGAATGTCCGCTGACGCTGTACGCGCCACTCGGCGGCGGCACGCGCAGCGGCCACCTGACCGATCTCGTCGCGCCGCGCTTCACCGCGTTCTGCTTCACGCGCGATGGCGTGCCCGATCCGTCGCTCGCCGAACTCGAGCGGCGCGTGCAGGATGCGCACGTGCCGTTCACGCTCGTCACGCTCGCACGCCAGGCCAGGCCGCGACACCCGGCCTGCGCCGGCCATGACGACGACGGCCGGCTGTTCGACCTGTACGGCGCACGCGACGGCACCGTCTATCTCGTGCGACCGGACGGGCACGTACTCGGCCGCTGGCACGACGCGCGCGCCGACGATCTCGCCGCCGCGCTCGACCGCGCGCTCCACCCGCCCACGTCAACCGAGACCAACCTTCAGGAGACCGCATGATCACGGATATCGAACGCGACACGCTCTACACCGACCTGTGCCGCACGATGACGCGGATCGGTGAAACCAACGCACCGCTTTTTCTCGCCCGCTTCGCACTCCTGTCGATTGAGACGATAGCCGATCCCGCGATCGTCGCACGACTGATCGCCGATGCTGGCGAAGGGCTGCCCGATGCAAACGTTCCGGTGGCGGCACGCGGACAGCGGGACGCCTGACCGGCTAGGTCCGTCCCCACCCATTTCTTACATATTCATTTCACGACGTGTCGCAGCCAGACGAATTCCCCTGGAAAATCCGCTTAAGGGTGCATAACATTACTTAACGATCCTGACCCGTCTATCGCGTTACATTGCGTGGGCGGCGCGGCGGGTCGCATGTCGCTTTCATCCAGCTTGCGGCACACGACAGCCGTTGCCCGGTCATTTCGACTCAACCCAAGGAGAGGACCACCATGACTCATGGCTTGATTATGTGGCTCATCATCGGCGCGATCGCCGGCTGGCTTGCCGGGCTGCTCGTGAAAGGCGGCGGCTTCGGACTGATCGTCGACATCATCGTCGGGATCGTCGGCGCGGTGATCGGCGGCTGGCTCGCCGGGGTACTCGGCATCAGCGTCGGCAGCGGCTTCATCGGCTCGGTGATCGTCGCGGTCGTCGGTGCGGTGATCCTGCTGTTCGTGATCCGGCTATTCAAACGAGCGGCCTGACGCTTCTCTCCACGCGCCTTCGGGCGCGTTTTCGCATCAGGCCGGCGCGCGGCCCGTTTGCCGCGCGCCGCCCTTTCGATCACCGCTTCGCGTGCTGCGACCCGCCGTCGAGCACGTCGGTCGTCAACACCCCGCTGCGCGCTTCGCGTGCACGATCGCGCCCGATCCACACGGTGCGCGGCATGTCCCCCACCATCCCGCATCCAGTGCCGCGCGCAAACGCTTGGGCACCGGTTCCGCGTGCGCATACCGCGCGAGCGCTTACGCGAGCGCCGCACCGTTGTCGTCGTACGCATCCATCACGACCATCGCGAGCTACCCGTCCGGATGAAGGCGCTGTCATGCGACCCGATGCGCGAATGGAACACGTCGCACCCGCCGGAGACAACGCCGCGAACGACTTCACAGCGACCATTTCAGTTCTCCGTAGAAGGTACGGCCCGGATACGGATGGAACACGTAGTAGCGGCGATCCGTCAGGTTGTCGATGCCGAGCGACGCGGTCCAGTGACGATCGAGGCGATAGCGCGCCTTCAGGTCGACGACCGTAAACGAGCTCGTGCCGCCGTACACGTCCGGATTCACATCGCTGTTGTCGAGCGTGTTGAACTGGCGGCCCGAGTAGCGCACGCCGACGCTCGCGAGCCAGTGCTCGTCGAAGCGATAGGACGCCAGCAGGTTCGCGCGCATGCGCGGAATGCGCGGGAAGCGCGAGCCGACGTAGGCAGGATTCGCGGCATCGGCGAGGATCTGCGCATTACTGGCCGATACGTTCGCGTCGATCGCGAGCCCCCTCAGCCCGACGTTCTCGCCGCTGAACGCGAGCTCGACACCGCGTACGCGCACGCGGTCGACGTTCGAGACGTTGGTGACGGTCGTCGCGCCCGACACGGTCGTCTGGCTGTAGATCGAATCGCGCAGGTCGCTCTGGAACACGCTCGCGCGCACGACGCCGACACCGACGTCGCGCTCGGCCGTGAAGTCCCAGTCGATCGCCTTTTCCGGCCGCAGGTTCGGGTTGTTGTTGACGATCGCATTGTTCGAGATCGTGCCCTGGAACAGCTCGCCGACGGTCGGGAACCGCGTGCCGGTCGCGAACGACAGCCGGAAGCGCCACACGTCCGTCGCGTCCCATTGCAGCGCAACCTTCGGCGACAGCGCGTTCGCGCCGCGATCCGCATAACCGAGCGTGCCGCCCGCGTTGCCGAGCGCGCCGCCGTAAGCATCCCAGCGCTCGTAGCGCAACCCGAGCGTCGCGAGCCAGCCCGGCGCGAAGCGCCACGCATCCTGCCCGAACAGCGCCTGCGTGCGCGTGTCGCCGCGATAGACGCTCGCGAGCGACGTGGTCGGCCCGGCCAGCCAGTCGGCCGTGTTGTACGTGACGTTGCGCAGGAAGTAGTTGTCGTAGTGGTAACCGAACGTGAACGTGTGGCCCTTCACTGCCGGCGCCTCGGCCTTCAGGTCGAGCGTGCGCCAGCCGGTGCCGTCGCCCTGGAACAGCGTGCCCGCCCCGCCCTGCACGGTCGAGGCCGCGCGCAGCACGTCGCGCGACACGTCGTACGCGGACACGACGCCCGACAGCCGCCAGCCCGAATCGAGCCGGCCGTTCAGGCCCAGCGCGTACAGCCAGTTCTCCTGGTCGCCGCGTTGCGGCGCGAACGCGTTCGGCGCGACGGTCATGCTCCGGCCGCCGATCGACACGTTGCCGCCGTAGACCGGGTTGCCGGCCGCGTCGCGCAGGAAGGTTTCGCCGTGCTGCCGGTAATGGTTCTCCCAATGCCCGAGCGTGAGCGTCGCATCGACGCGGTCGGTGAACGCGTAGCCCATCCGGACCGTCTCGTTGAGCTGCTCGGTCCGCTCGATCGTCTGCGCGCCGACGATCGTCCGCGGCTTGCCGTTCGGCCCGATGTCGGTCGCGGCACCCGTGACGGGTACGGCGGTGCCCAGCTTCGGGGTGTAGGCCGAATTGGGACTCGCATACTGCATCGGCTGACCGTTGTTCTCGAGCCGGTCGAGCGACAGCGCGAACCAGAACCGGCCGACGCGGTCGGCGATCCGCGCGGTCTGATGATTGCCGCCGAAGCTGTCCGCGAATCCGTAGCCGTCGTGATAGCGCTGCGTGAAGAATTGCGTCGACAGCGATGCCTCGAGCTTGTCCGGGCGCCGCGTCGTGAGCAGCACCGTCGAGCCGATCGCGTTGCCGGGATACAGCGCGGAAAAGGGGCCGTAGAGCACGTCGACGCGTGCGATGTCGTCAGGCGGAATCAGCGACCAGCGCGGCGGGTACGCATAACTCGACCCGAGCAGGTTCGACAGCAGCACACCGTCCGCGTACACGAGCCCGCGCGCGCTCTGCAGTTCGTTGAAGTCGCGGCCCGCGAACACGCTGTTGCGGTCGCCGATATAGCGCTTGCGGACCATCAGGTTCGGCGCGTACTTCAGCGCGTCCTCGGTGGTGACGTTGGTATGCGACTCGATCTGCTCGCGCGTGATCGACGTGACGACGGCCGGCGTATCCGGATCGACCGGCTGCCGCTGGGCGGTCACGCTGACGGCGGTCAGCGTGTCGCCGGCCGGTGCCGGCGGCACGGCGGCGCTGGCCGGGCGCTCGACGCCACCAGGGGAAGAATCGGCGGGCGCATCGACCG
>NZ_JAAGPK010000189.1:0-14046 GCF_017104685.1 Burkholderia sp. Tr-20355
CGGAATCAGCCGCTCGGCGGCCTCCGCGTCGCCGTAGACGGCGAACGTGATGCCCGTCTTGCGGAACACGCCTTCCGCGTCGTGGGCTTTCTGGGCGAGGCTCGCGGGATTCTGCGTGTCGAGCCATTGCTTCAGGCGCGCGTAGGGCGCCCTTACCATGTCGCCGGATTGCAGCATTTCATCGAATGGCTTCATCGATCTTTTCTCCATCGATCGTTTTCCCCGGCATTGCGCATGCCGGACCGGCGTAATGAATGCTTTGCAAGGAACGTGCCTTGCGCTACCCCCCGATATCCCCCCGTTTTTGCGCCGCGCCGGGCACGCCCGCACGGCATCGCGCACCATAACGGTGCATCACCCGGCGCGGCGTGCGCCCGCATGCGCCGCGAGCGCGCACGGCCGATGCTGCGCCGCGTCCTGCAAACATAGTTCCCCCGCGTGTCACGAATGTGCAATCTGCACTGCACAAAAAAATGGCGCGACCGGGCACCGGATCGCGGCAAGGGAGGCGGGCCGGCACGCACACGGCGCAACCGACCCTGGGGAAGTACCGTCTGCGGCACGCCGGGCGTTCGACGCGGTGAACTATCCGGTTAGCCGGGTCCGGCACCTCAACGCTATGTAGCCGTAATCCCGCCGACAACGCTCATGCATATTTCGACTGACACCGATCGAAAAAAAACATCGGACCGCCCCCGCGAGGCGCGGTACGCTAGAAAACTGGCGCGGCGCAGCGATGCTGTCGCCTTTCAGGCGCCCGACTATAAAAAGCGAAGATCGAAATGGAAGCAAAGTGGCTGGAAGATTTCCTGAGCCTGGCGGATACCAAGAGCTTTTCCCGGGCCGCACGTCATCGGCACCTGACGCAATCGGCATTCAGCAGACGAATCGCCGCCCTCGAAACGTGGATGGACGCGAAGCTGGTCGACCGGAGCATCAATCCGGTTGCGTTGACGCCGGCCGGCCAGATGTTTCGCGGGCTTGCCGCGGACATCCTGCGCAGCATGTATGCGGCGCGCAATCTCGTGAACGGCTATGACCAGTTCGCGGCCAGCGACCAGGTCGTGCGGTTCGCCGTCGCGCATACGCTCGTATTCACGCTGTTCCCCGAATGGCTCAAGCAGCTCCATGGCGAAGTCGGCCACGTGACCGCCCGCGTCAACGCGGTCAACGTGCCGGAAGGCGTGCAGCAGCTGGTCGAAGGCGAATGCGACCTGCTGCTCGGCTATCACCATCCGCAGCTGCCGATCGTGCTCGATCCGAACCACTTCCCGTTCGTCAGCCTCGGCATCGAACGAATCCTGCCGGTGTCGACGCCCGACGCGCGCGGCAAGCCGGTGTTTCAGCTGCCCGGCACGCCGGATGCCCCGCTCCCGCTGCTCGCGTATTCGTCGGGGGCGTTTCTCGGCAACATCGTCGAGATGCTGCTGCTGAACGCAACCGAGCCGTATGCGGTGCACCGATGCTTCGAGACGCACATGTCCGAGGCGTTGAAAGGCATGGTCGTGGCCGGGCACGGCATCGGCTGGCTGCCGGAAAGCTGCGTCGCGAAGGAGCTCGCCGACGGCACGCTCGTATGCGCGGGCTCGGGAGACTGGATCACCGAACTCGAGATCCGCCTGTATCGATCGGCGCGCAAGCGCGGGCTCGCGGCCGAGCAGTTGTGGACCTACATCATGAACCGGCCGCGCGCGGCGGTCGAAGGCGCGCTCGATGCCGAACAGGCCGCCGCGCCGACGATGCGCACCGCACGGCGACTCGCCGGCGGCAGCCGCTGATTCCTGCATTCGCGCCGCGCGGGTTCACGGTGCGAATGCGCTTTCTCCAGCCAGCAATCGCCAAGCCCGCCGAAGCCCGTGAACTCCCTGTGCCCGATCTGCAATCGATATCAGACGAAACGCAAACGTTTGCATTCAATATCGTATTTTTTACTGGCACGGCATTACGTCCGAATATTAAGACCGATTTTACGGACGGAAATACCCTGTTACAGAACAAAATAAAAGTTTCCATTTACCTGCAACAACCCAAAATAACAAAAACGTCGCACCCTCTTTTCACGACGCACGACCTGTATCCTGACCTTCATTGTTTCGCGTCGAACACAGCCGCAAGAATTCCTTTTATCAGTCGTTACTTTTCGGCACGAACGTCGATACCTCCGACGTGACTCAATGCGTGCTCGATCATCGCTACCGACCAGCAATAATCATATTCGGCAATATCGACTTTCTTCAGCATTAAACGAATCAGACGAATCCATCGTTATCCTATTTAAATAGGATATTTCCCTTCGTCCCATTCCAGCCACACGCGGTTGTTGATTCAAAAGCCATCGTGTATCAATAGCGTGTCGCAAAAAGAACGCTGCCAAATCTGACTCGGAATAAATGCTCGCCATTGATTCCGGACGGGAGGTTGCAATGTCTTCTTCGTTTCGACTGCCTGCTCGCCCTTTCCTCAGCGTCTTCCTTTCCTCGCTCTGCGTGAACGCGATGGCCGAGGCGCCGGCGTCCGGTCCGGATGCCGGCCGCTACGTGATTTCGTATATCTGCGGCGACGCACGCATCGACGGGACGGCACCGCTTCCTCCCGACGGCCGGCCATACAACCTGGGCGTGTCGTTTGCTTCCGGCCGCACCGGACAACCGCTCGCCAACGTCCAGGTCCGCCTGCGGCGACATGGCCGCGTGCTCGTCGAATTCAACGCCGCGGGATCGCGCTGCCTGTTCAGCGTGCCGGACGCCAGCTACCGGGTCGAAGGGACCTATCAGGGAGCGACCCAGTTCGCGATCGTCGAAACGGGCACGCTCACCACGCAGTTGCGATGGTGAACGCCGCCTGACCCCATCCCGATCGCGTCATCCACCGCAACGCATCGAATCGAGGAGCTTCGAATGACTCGTGCAGAACGACCCGACGGCTCGTCCGCCCGCCCGCCGAAACCCTCCTGGGGTCCTGGAAAAAACGCGGCGCTCAGCTTCGTCGCGTTCGCCGCGATCTTCAGCCTCTTCGCGTATACCGAGCGGGACAAGACCGTCGGCCATGCGAGCGTGACGCACGACATCGCCGGCGCGATCGACGCCGCGGTCAGCCAGTACCGCCAATCCATCGTGGCCGCGCCCGGCCGCGCGAGCGGCGCATCCGTCCCTCCGATCGCGGCCGCGCCTGCATCGACGATTGCGCGACAGGCCGCACCGCTCGCGCGGCCCGGGCCGACTCCCGCGCCGTCCGCATCGACGCCGCGCGAAGTATCGACCGTGCCGCCGGTCACGCTCGCGGTCGAACCGCCAGCCGCGTCGCGGGTCCGGCCCGGCACCGCCGCCCTACACCGGCAGCCCTACCCTCCACCGCCCGCGGCACTGGCAGCCGATACGCACGGCGCGCCGGCCCATGGCCGCGCCGCCGTACGGTCGCTTGCCGAACATCGCGCACCGCGCGCCGAGAGGCTGGCAGGCACGCGAAAGCGCCTGGATTTCACGCCGAAGGCGCCGCCGTATGGCACCGACGCGGCGCGCATGCAGACGGCGAGCGTCACGCACGAGGCGCTTGAAGGCGCACGTGCGCTGGCAAAGGCCCGCTCGTGCGCGGTGATCGACGAGTGGAACTGCGTGGCGCAAAACGCGAGCCGCGCACTCGCGATCGACCCGACGAACAGCGAATCGCGCGCGTTGCTGGGACAAGCGATCCGCAATCGCCTGTGAGCCGGTCGGAGGCCGCCGGGCCTCGCCGCCCGGGGGGATGACGGCAGACGACGAGCGTCGTCGGGCGTGCAACCGATGTGATCGTTTCAGAGTGAGGAGACACCGTGGACAACCCTCGGAAACCACCATGCACCACCGTCGCCCCGTCCAACCGGCGGATCCTCCTGCATGCGCCGCTGGTGTTGCTGCTCGTCGCGTCCGGCCCCTGCTTCTCCGCCGAAGGCGACGCGGAATCCGGCGGCGCGAGAGAAATCGCCAGATCCGCGCCGGATGCGCCTGCGCCCGATCGGCAGGCGAGCGTGACGTCGATGGAGATCGCCGCGGATTCGGGCACGCTGCCCCCTCATGCGCCGACCCCGATCGCACAGGCATCGGATGCGTCGATGCAGATCGCGCAGGCACCGAACCCGGCCATGCCGACCACGGTCGTGGTGGACCCGGACGCGCCGCAGCCGGCTGACCGGGGGCCTGGCGCGGCATCGGCCGATACGCAGGCCTCGGTCGCGCAGACGTCGCACGCGCCGATGCGGCTTGCGCAGGCGTCCGGCACCGCGTTTCCGAATACGTCGGCACCGCACGCGCAAACGTCGCATGCCCCGATGCAGCTTGCGCAGGCATCCGACACCGCTCGGGCGAATACGGCCGCACCGATCGCGCCCACGTCGGGCGCCCCGCCGCGGGCCGCACCGACCACAACCGCCTCACCGGCCACCACGCCGACGCTGACCGCTCAGGCATCCGGCACCCCGATGCCGAACGCCCCCACCCCCGTCCCGCAGACGCCCGGCTCGCAACCGCCGCCGTCCCAGACGCCGAACGCACCGACGCCCGGCGCCCAGCTCCCTGGCGAACCGATCCAGCGATCCCAGGGCCCCGACGTCGAAACACCGAATGCGCAGGCGCCGAATCTCCGCACCGCCGATGCCGCGACGGTACGCAACGACGTGTTCGGCCTCGCGGCGAGCGGCGGCGCGATCAAGGCGCTCGACGAAGCGAAAGCCCGGCCCGATGCGTTCTCCGCCGTCGACATCGCGCAACTGGAAGAACTGTCGATTCGCCAGCAAGTGCGCGGCGGACGCGACAAGTCGCGTTCGATGACGAGTTCGGACCGCTTCGACGGCCTCGACAGCGCGCTGCGCGCGGCCGACGACCTCGACAAGCGGATGCCGGCCACGCCGGAGTACACGCCGGTCAGGACGGCGCTCGCGGGCGACCGTACGGTCGCCTACGCGGCACGCGGCGACATGAAGACGGCCGTCGCGACGTTCGAGACGATTCCGTCCAGCGCGGAAATCTCGATCGACGCGCTGGCGGCCGTCGGCGACGCCTACCTGTACCTGAGCGAACCGGCCAAGGCGAACGTCGTCTACCTGCGCGCGCTGAAGCAGGCGTCCGCGTCGCCGACCGACCGCGCGACCCGCGGCTTCCAGTACGGCGTGCGCACGCGCGAGATCGAACTGCGCGAAGGCGTGTTCTGGTCGTACGTCGACCAGGGGCGCGCGGCGCAAGCGAAGCAGGTACTCGACGAGATGGGCAAGTCGCTGCCGCCCGTCAAGGAGGTGCGCAGCGTCGGCCCCGAGGAAGGCGACTACCTGCGCTACTACCGGCTGCGCGCGCAATACCTGATCTTCACGGGCCATGCCGACGAAGGGATCGCCGCGCTCGAACAGCTCGAGAAGCAGGTGCCGTTCAACGCGGAGATCCGTGCCGCGCACGCCGACGCGGTGTCGGGCCAGTCGCACCCGCGCCAGGCGATCTCGATGTATCGCGCGTCGCTGACCGATCACCCGGACAGCGTCGAGATGCTTGCCGGCCTCGGCCGCGCGTCGCTCACGGCGGACGACTACGCGACCGCGAAGACCGTCGACCAGACCCTGGGCGACACGTTCCCGGATAGCGGCGCCGTGCGCGGCTTCAAGCGCGACTACAAGGCCTATCGCAGCCCCGTGTTCACGACCGACCTGAGCTTCGAGCACGGCAACAGCGCGCTGGCCGACAACAGCTTCACGTCGGACAGTTATGTGTATTCGCAACCGTTCGGCGACAACTGGCGCGTCTTCTCGCACACGTTCTTCGGTCATGCGCAAACCGACGGCGGCAACGTCAGCCGCACGCGCACCGGTGTCGGCGGCGACTACCGGCACGGCCCGCTCACCGTGCAGGGCGAAGTCACGCGCTCGTTCGGCGCGGACGGCCGGACCGGCGGCCGCGGAACGATCGCGTACGCGCTGAACGACTACTGGACGGTCGGCGCCGGGCTCGACACCAACGACAACTCGCTGCCGTGGAAGGCCTATGCCGCGCACATCTGGGGCCGCTCGGCGAACGTCGAGGTCGTGTATCGCCAGAACGACCGCCGCGAGATCAGGCTGAGCTACGGCGTGAGCCGCTACAGCGATTCGAACCTGCACCAGGAGATTTCCGCGACCGGCACGCAGCGCGTGTACACGACCGCGACCCAGCTCGTCAACGTATCGCTGAACCTCGGCACGGACAGCAACACGCGCCAGGACGCGCCCTACTTCAGCCCCGGCCGCGACTACGCGGCCGCGGCGACCGTCATGCACCAGCTGACGCTGTGGAAGAAGGGCGACATGGGGCTGCAGCAACGCGTGTCGGTGTCGGGCGGCGTGTACAACGAGCGCGGCTTCGGCACCAGTCCGCTGTGGAGCGCGCGCCTCGAGCACGCGTGGACGTTCAAGCACGACATCACGCTGACCTACGGCGTCGAAGTCAGCAGCCATGCGTACGACGGCCAGCGCGAGCGCTCCGAAACCGGCTTCCTGTCGGTCAACCTGCCGTTCTAGCAAGGAGAGCGTTCATGCACACCAGACGGACCTTCATGTGCGGATGCCTCGGCACGTTTGCCGCCTGTTCGTTGTTCCCGGGCGTGACGAACGCCAAGATGATCGACCTGCTGCCGCCGTCCGATCCGGCCGACGGCAAGACGTTCCGCGTGATCTGCATGCACGACGTGCGCGACAACCTGATGGCGTCGTTTTCGTCGCCGTCGGCGATGGTCGATCCGTTCGCGGTCGATACCGGCACGCTGACCGCGATCTTCTCGTGGCTGCAGACCAACAACTACCACACCATCACGGTCAAGCAGATCGAGGAGTCGCGGCACGGCGGCACGCCGCTGCCGCCGCGCGCGGTGCTGCTCACGTTCGACGACGGCTACCGCAGCCACTACACGAAAGTGTTGCCGCTGCTCGAGCGCTTCAAGTATCCGGCCGTGATGGGCATCGTCACCGCATGGATCGACGCGCCGCCGGATGCGCCGATCCGCATCAGCGACAAGATCCAGGTACCGCGCGACTACTTCATGTCGTGGGACGAAGTGAAGCAGGTCGGCCAGTCCCGTCTCGTCGAACTCGGCTGCCATACCCACAACCTCCATCATGGCGCGATCGCGAATCCGCAAGGCAACGAGTTGCCGGCGACCACGTCGCACCTGTACCTGCAGGATCAGCAACGCTATGAAACCGACGCCGAATTCGCGGCACGCGTGCACAACGACCTGCAGACCTGCGTACGGCAGATCCGCGACCACACGGGCGTCGTCGCGCGCTCGATGGTATGGCCGTACGGCGCGGAAAACCAGCCCGTGCGCCAGATCTCGACGTCGCTCGGCATGGACATCCAGTTCAGCCTCGACGCCGGCCCGAACACGCCGGACGTGCCGCTGGACCGGCTGAGACGGATCCTGATGATGTACGACGTCGACATCGGCGGGTTCGAGCGCTCGATGCGCGAGCCGGCGTCCAACCGCGGCGACGTCGACGTGCCCGAGCGCATCGTGCAGGTCGATCTCGACCAGGTCTACGATCCCGATCCCGCGCGGCAGGAAGCCAATCTCGGCAAGCTGATCGAGCGCATCTACCGGATGCAGCCGAAATCGGTGTACCTGCAGGCCTATGCGGACCCGAAGGGCACGGGCGTGGCCGAATCGGTGTATTTCCCGAACCGGCACCTGCCGATGCGCGCCGACCTGTTCTCGCGCGCCGCGTGGCAGCTCAATACGCGTTCCAACGTGCAGGTGTACGCGTGGATGCCGGTGCTCGCGTTCCGGCCGCCGGCCGACAAGCAGCGCGGGCTCGAGGCCGTCAGCGCCCACGGCGGCGCGCCGGCCCGCGAGAACGGCACGCGCGTGTTCCGGCTGAGCCCGTTCGATCCGGACGCGCGGCTGATGATCCAGCAGATCTACGAGGATCTCAGCAAGCATGCGTCGTTCAGCGGCATCCTGTTCAGCGACGACGCCGTGCTCGACGACTACGAGGACGCGGGCCGGCATGCGCTGCGCATCTATGCGCAGTGGGGGCTGCCCGCCGATATCGGCAAGATCCGCGAGAACCCCGAACTGATGAAGCGCTGGACGCGCCAGAAGTCGCGCTACCTGATCGACCTGACCCGGCAGCTCGAGCAGATCGTGCTGGCCCACCAGAACGTCGGCGACGTGCTGACCGCGCGCAACCTCTTCGCGATGCCGGTGCTCAAGCCCGAATCGGAAGCCTGGTATGCGCAGAACTACGACGACTTCCTCGCCGCCTACGACTACGTCGCGCTGATGGCGATGCCGTACATGGAGCAGGCAAAGGACCCCGAGGGCTGGCTGGACCAGCTCGTGCGGGCCGTGCGCGCGAAACAGCGCGGGCTGCAGCGTACCGTGTTCGAACTGCAGTCGTACGACTGGCACGCGCACAAGGGCGTGCCGGCCGGCACGCTGCTCACGCAGATGCGGCGGCTGCGCAGCGAGGGCGCCGTGAATTTCGGGTACTACCCGGACAACTTCCTGAACGGCCAGCCGGAACTCGACGCGATGCGCGACGTGATGTCGCTGAAGTCGCGCCTCGACCCCACCTCGATCAACGCGCTGATGCAGATGCAGCAATCGCAGGGGACGAAGACGCCATGACCACCCACAGCCTCATCACGCGCCTGCAGGATTTCGTTTTCTACTACCCGTTCTTCATGTCGTATCTGTGGATGATCGGCGGCGTCGTGCACTACTTCCTGCTGGAAGAAGGCCGCACGCTGTCGACCCGAACGATCGCGGCGAGCGGCATCCCGAAGATCTCGATCGTCGTGCCCTGCTTCAACGAAGCCGCGAACGCGCGCAGCGTGATCGGCCACCTGAACGGGATGCAGTATCCGAACTACGACATCATCGCGGTCAACGACGGCAGCCGGGATCGTACCGGCGAGATCCTCAACGCGCTGGCCGTCGAGATCCCGCGGCTGCTCGTGATCCACCACGCGCGCAACGAAGGCAAGGCGGTCGGGCTGACGACCGCGGCGGCCGTGTCGAACGCCGAATACCTGCTGTGCATCGACGGCGATTCGCTGCTCGCGCACGACGCGATCGGCTGGATGCTCGAGCACTTCCTGACCGACCCGGGCGTCGGCGCGGTGACCGGCAACCCGCGCATCCGCACGCGCACGTCGCTGCTCGGCCGCATGCAGGTCGGCGAATTCTCGTCGATCGTCGGGCTGATCAAGCGCACGCAGCAGGTGTACGGCCGCATCTTCACGGTGTCGGGCGTCGTCACGATGTTCCGCAAGACCGCGCTCGCCGACGTCGGCTACTGGAGCTCGGACATGCTGACAGAGGACATCGACATCAGCTGGAAGCTGCAGTGCCGCGACTGGCGCGTCGTGTACGAACCGCATGCGCTGAGCTGGATCCTGATGCCCGAGACGCTCAAGGGGCTCTACCGGCAGCGGCTGCGCTGGTCGAAAGGCGGCATCCAGGTCCTGATGAAATATGCGGGCACGCTCGCGCGGCCGACGCAGATGATGATGTGGCCGCTGTTCGTCGAATACCTGATCGGCATCGCGTGGGCCTATTCGATGTCGTTCATCCTGCTGCTCGCGCTGCTGAACCTCGTCTACCCGCTGCCGCCGAGCTGGCACGTATCGGTCGTGCCGCACTGGCACGGGATGCTGCTGGTCGCGACCTGCATCCTGCAGCTGATCGTCGGCAGCATGATCGATCGTCAGTATGACGAAAAACTCCTGATGTATTTCCTGGACACCATCTGGTATCCCGTTGCTTTCTGGCTGATCAGCATGATCACCACCGTCGTCGCCCTGCCGGCCGTCGTGCTGCGGGGCCGCGGCAAGCGGGCCGTATGGGTCAGCCCCGACCGAGGCATTCAACATGAAAAACGCGCCGATTATTGACCTTTCCCTGCGCACGCCGCGCGAAATGATCACCGAACGCGGCCGCGTCGTCGGCTCCGTGCTGGTCGTCTGGTTCCGCCTCGTGCGGCCGGCGCTGGTCGGAGCCGTGTGGGCATCGATCTGCATCTATACGTACCGCTACCTGCTGCCGTTCAACGAAGCCGAGATGCCGATCGAGCAGATGGTGTTCTACGCGACCTCGATCGCGCTCATCGCGGGCACGATCGTCACGTGGCTGATCGCGGGGCGCGTCGTGCATCCGCTCGCCCACCGGCTGCGCGTGTCGAAGATGCTGCGGCGCTCGGCCAGCGCGAAGGCGCGCTCGGTGCCGTCCACCGCGCTGGCCGGTGCCCGCCGGCGCGGCGCGCGGCGCACGACGCGCATTCTCGTCGCGTCGCATGACGCGAACGGTTCGATTTCCGGCATCGAATGGGTAGCCCACGCGGGGCCGCCGCCCCGCGAGTAAGTCAGCGGAGACGCGCCGCCGCGCACCGGACGCCCCCGTGCCGCGCGGCGCCGCTCCAGACGCCGCGCTGCCATGCATCGCCGGCAGGCCGGCAACTTCTTCTGGACGAGGTGAATCATGTGCGGAATCGTCGGAGCAAGCGGCCTGAACAATCAGGTGCCGCAACTGGTCAATGCGTTGAGCCGGCTCGAGTATCGCGGCTACGATTCGTGCGGCATCGCCGTGCAGGACGACGGCCGCCTGCGCAGCGAACGCACGCTGCGGCGCGTGACGGACCTGCAGGCACGCGTGCTGACGCTCGGCCTGGAAGCGCAGACCTGCATCGCGCACACGCGCTGGGCGACGCACGGCGCTCCGTCGGAAATGAACGCGCATCCGATCATGTCCGGCGACACGATCGCGGTCGTGCACAACGGGATCATCGAGAACCACGACGCGCTGCGCGCGGAGCTGCGGGAGCGCGGCTACACGTTTCGCGGCCAGACCGACACCGAGGTGATCGCGCACCTGATCCACAGCGTCTATCGCGACGACCTGTTCGACGCGGTCGTGCGCGCCGTCAAGCGGCTGCACGGCGCCTATGCGATCGCGGTCCTCAGTGCGCACGAGCCGCAGCGCCTCGTCGCCGCGCGCGCCGGCTCGCCGCTCGTGATCGGCATCGGCGCCGAGCAGAACTACCTCGCGTCGGACTGCGCGGCGCTGGGCGACCTGACCGACCGCTTCGTCTACCTGGAGGACGGCGACGTCGCGCTGATCACGCCGGAACGCATCGCCGTGGTCGACTCCGGCGGGCACGAAGCCCGGCGCCCGCTGTGCCAGGTGAAGGCGCGCGAGGGAGACGCCGCGCTCGGCCCGTACCAGCACTTCATGCAGAAGGAGATCTTCGAGCAGCCGAAGGCGATCGACAGCACGCTCGACGGCATCGACACGATCTCGCCGGCGCTGTTCGACGCGACCGACGGCACGCGCGCGCGGCTGTCGAGCGTCAGGAGCGTGCTGCTGCTCGGTTGCGGCACCAGCTACTACGCCGGACTGACCGCGAAATACTGGCTGGAGAGCATCGCCGGCATTCCCGCGCAGGTGGAGATCGCCAGCGAATTCCGCTACCGCGACACGGTCGCCGATCCACGCACGCTCGTGGTCGGCATCTCGCAGTCCGGCGAAACGGCCGACACGATCGGCGCGATCGAGCAGGCGCGCGCGATGGGCCAGGAACTGTCGCTGGCGATCTGCAACGTCGCGACCAGCACGATCGCGCGCAATGCGCCGCTGCGGTTCCTCACGCGGGCCGGCATCGAGCTCGGCGTCGCGTCGACGAAAGCGTTCACGACGCAGCTCGTCGCGCTGTTCGTGCTGACGCTCACGCTCGCGCAACTGCGCGGCCGGCTCGACGCGGCGCACGTCGCGATGCACCTGAAGCAGCTGCGCGCGCTGTCCGGCCGCATCGGCCATGCGCTTGCGCTCGAAACGCAGGTCATGGGTTGGGCCGCGAAGTTCGCGCGCACCGAGAATGCGTTGTTCCTCGGGCGCGGCATCCACTTCCCGATCGCGCTGGAAGGCGCGCTGAAGCTCAAGGAAGTGTCGTACATCCACGCGGAAGGGTATGCGGCCGGCGAGCTGAAGCACGGCCCGCTCGCGCTCGTCACGAGCGCGATGCCGGTCGTCACGATCGCGCCGGACGACCGCCTGTTCCAGAAGCTGAAGTCCAATATGGCGGAGGTGCGCGCGCGCGGCGGACGGCTCTACGTGCTGGCGGGCAGTCAGCTCGAAATCGACGCCGACCGCGACACGCACCTGATCCGCGTGCGCGAGTCGGGCGACCTGCTGTCGCCGATCGTCAACGTGATCCCGCTGCAACTGCTCGCGTATCACGTCGGCTGCGCGCGCGGCGCCGACGTCGACAAGCCGCGCAACCTCGCGAAATCGGTGACCGTCGAATGAAACGGCGCCCGCGCCCGGTGCCTGCGGCCGCGCGATGCGTCGCGGCCGCGCTTTGCGGTGCGTGCGGCATCGGCGCGGCGCCGCCGGCCGCCGTCGCCGCCGCGCCGGTCGTTCACACGGTCACCGTACAGGCTTCGCCCTCGCCGCAGGCCACCGGCGACCCGCGCCGCTTCATGCACGGCATCGGCGTGGCCGACGCCGGCGACGGCAAGCGCTGGGTGTTCTTCAGCAGCTCGGGCATCGAGCCGCGTGGCGCGTTGCGCGGCGGCAGCTGGCCGCACGACGTGTACGTCGGCGAATGGCGCCCCGGCGAGCCGCGCCTGCTGCACGTTCACACGTTCATCAGCCGCCCCGAGGCGCAGGAACCGGTATCGATCGCGCAAAACGCGCGCGGCGACATCTTCGTCACGTTCGAGGACGGCTGGAAGGCGCCGCAGGAGGTCAGCCAGCGCTACGGCATCTACCGCCGCGACCTGAAGCCGGTCAAGCCCTACCCGAACGACGTCGAGTCGGGCGGCCATTCGGGGCATGTCGCGACGGTCGGCGAACGCTTCGTCGTGTTCTATTCCGCCGACTGGGTCGACGGCGGCGGCGTCGACAATCTCGGTTCCGGCAACGGCGTCTACCTGAAGACCTACGACGCGGCCGGACACGTGCTGAACCACGTCGCGGTCGCGCCGCACCGCCGCGAATGGTGGCCCGTGATCGCGGGCTCGCCGCGCACCGCGCTGCTCGTGTGGCAGAAATTCATCGAAGGCAGCACCGACGCGACGCTCGAATACGCGATGTTCGATCCCGTCACGGCGAAGCTCGACATGCTCGGGACGCTGAACGACAGGATCCGGTATTACGTGTACTCGTCGGCCTACGTGCCGGAGATCGACCGCTTCATCGTCGTCACGACGACGGCCGACGATCGCGGCATCGCGATGCTGATCGCGCCGGACGGTCGCCGCACGGCGACGCTCGACTGCCTGCCCGCATCGGTGCGCGAATCCGGCATCGGGGTCGCCGGCACGCATGCGTATGTGCCAACCCGCGACGGGCGGCTGCTGACACTGGCGCTCGGGGCCTCGACGATTACCGCGAGCGGCGTGCAGCGCTCGCCGATTCCGTGGGGCTCGACCGGCATCGCCGGATTCCCGGCCCGCGGGTCGGCCATGCATTTCGTGTCGCTGACGCCGTCGGGCACGCGCGAAGCCGATTTCGAACCCGGGCGCGACACGTCGATGCCGAACGACGCAGCGCGTTGCTCGAGTCATTGACGACAGTCCGGCCCTCGGTCATGTCGTCAGCGCGGGCCGGCCTCGCGCGCCCCTTTCCTCAGCGGAATTCGCCAGCGCCGCGCGTAGCGGATAGACTGTCGCCCGATTCCTTCCATCGCCCGCGGCGCCCGATTCCTGCTGCCGCCGGAACGTCCTTTCCCGGAGAACGAATGCTGAAGCGCCAGTGGATTTCGCTCGTGCTGCTGACGGTTTGCCTGCTCGGACAACGCGCGTCGGCGCAGTCCACGCTCGAACTCGACACCGACGGCACCGCCCGCCCCCTCACCCGGCAGACGCTGCTCGCGCGCCCCGATGCGGCGGACATCCACGTGCCGCGCGACATCGCGTACGGCCGGCCGATGACGTTCCGCGCGGTGCCGTTCGCCGCGCTGCTCGGCGACACGCCGCTGCCGGCCGACGGCGTGCTCGAAACGCGCGCGGCCGACGGCTTCGCCGCGCAACTGCCGCTGGATCTCGTGCGCCCCCA
>NZ_JAAGPK010000190.1:0-14135 GCF_017104685.1 Burkholderia sp. Tr-20355
GAGCGGCTCGCGGCGGACCTCGCCGCCGACCGCGCCCGCACGGGCGCGCCGGCGCCGCATTCGCTGCGGCAGGTGCTGGCCGAACCGCGCACGTACCTGTTCGCGTTCATCTACTTCTCGTTGACCACCGCGCTGCTGATGCTGCTGTTCTGGATGCCGCTGATGATCCGCGAATTCGGCATTCACGACGTCGTGCAGATCAGCCTGCTGTCGGTCGTGCCGAATGCGATCGGCGCGGCCGGCCTGATCGCGATCGCGCGGCGCTCGGACCGCAAGCGCGAACGGCGCCGCCACTTCGCCGCCTGTGCGTTCGGCGGCGCGGCGGCGCTCGCGCTGCTGACGCTGCACCTGCCGAGCATCGTCGCGATGATGGCGCTGCTGTCGATCGCGGCGACGCTGATCTTCGCCGCGCATCCGGTGTTCTGGGCCGTGCCGTCCGCGTATTTCTCGGGCGCCGGCGCGGCGGGCGGGATCGCGCTGATCAGCAGCATCGGCGTGTCGAGCGGGATGATCACGCCCTGGCTCGTCGGGCTGATCCGTACGCGAACCGGCAGCATGGATCCGGCGATGCTGATGATCGCGGCGCTGCTGGCCGCGTGCGCAATCGCGATGCTGCTGGGCGTGCGGCCCGGCGAGGCGGGTGCGCGGGCGGACGCCGCGCCTTGACGGCGAGGCCGCGTGACCGGGCGGCGGCGGGATGCTGTCGTCCCGTTCCCGGCGGAAGCGGGCGCCGCGGCTACGCCCGATACACCTCGATCCGGTTGCGGCCGCGTTCCTTCGCGAGATAGAGCGCCTTGTCGGCGCGCGACAGCGCCTGGTAGGCACCCAGGTCCGATTCCCGCATCGCGTCGATGCCGATGCTGACGGTCAGCACGATCTGCTCGTCCTCGTGCGTGAGCTGCGTCTGCCGCGCGCGCTGCTGCACGCGCCGCGCAAAGGCCAGCGCCGTCTCGAGGTCCGATCCCGGCAGCACGATCGCGAACTCCTCGCCGCCGACCCGGCCCACGATGCAGTCCGGCCCGGTTTCCGCGAGCAGCAGCCGCGCGAAATGCCGCAGCGCGCGGTCGCCGAGCGGGTGGCCCCAGCGGTCGTTCAGCGCCTTGAAGTGATCGAGGTCGAGCATCAGCACGGCGGCAGCGTGGCCGGTCGCGCGTACGCCGCGTAGCGCCGCTTCGCTTTGCCGCATGAACGCATGGCGATTCGACAGTTGCGTCAGATGGTCGGTCGTCGCCATCCGGTGCAATTCGGCCTCGATGTGCTTGCGGTCGGTCGCATCGGTGATGAAGCCGTGCCACACGGTGCCGCCGTCGATCGTGCGCTGCGGGCGCGCATCGCCTTCGCGCCAGCGCAGGCCCTGCCCGGGCAGCAACACGCGATACTCGAGACGCCACGGCGTCAGGTGCACCGACGATTCCTGCAGCGACTGCCGATAGGCGGCCAGGTCGGCCGGATGGATCCGCATCTCGACCGTGTCCGCCTGGCGGGCGAGCTGCTCGGACGTCAGTTCGTAGATGTCGCGGACACCGGCGCTCGCATACGAGAAGAAGCGGCGCCCGCCGGCGGTCTGTCGCAACTGGAATACGAGCCCGGGAACCTGGTCGGTGAGGTCCGTGACGAGCGCGGCCGAGTCGAGCAGCCGCTCGGCGAGCTCGCGCAGCGCGGTGATGTCGGTGGTCGTGCCGACCATCCGCAGCGCGCGGCCGTTGCCGTCGCGCGCGATCACCTTGCCGCGGCTGCGGATCCACTTGTACGTGCCGTCCTTGCAGCGGATGCGGTGCTCGACTTCGTAGCTGTCGGTCCGGCTCTCGAAATGGGCGAGCATCGCGGCCTTCACGTCGTCGGCGTCGTCCGGGTGCAGGCGTTCGTAAGCGTCCTCGATCCGGTTGCTCAGCTCGTGCGGCGCATAGCCGAGCATCGCCTTCCACGCCGGCGAATAATGGATCTCGCCGGTTTCCACGTTGCGATCCCACACGCCGGTGCCGCTTTCGGTCAGGGCCAGCGCCGTCAGCGTGCTGTGCTCCTCGACGCGCGCCAGCCGTTCGCGCAACGCGGTTTCCGTGAGGGCGCGGGCCAGCGCGCGCTCGGCCACGACCGCGAGGTCGAGCAGCAGCGCGCATGGCGTGCCGTCGAGCGTCAGGGGGGTGTCGTTGGCGATGCACAGCGTGCCGAGCGTCGTGCCGTCGGCAGCGGTCAGCTCGCAGGCCGCGACGATGTGCGGCGCGTGCGGCGGGCCGTCGTCGCATCGCGGGTCGTGTATGACGTAGCGTCTGCCGGCGGACGGGTCGCGTTCGACGTGCGCTGGAAAGCAGTCGGCCGGAAGCGAGTCGGGCACGGCTCCGTCGGCCGCCAGCACGCGTTGCGTGCCGCGGCCGGCGCGCGCGACGAACGCGCCGGCCGCGCGTGCATGCGCACGCGCAATACGGCAGACGGCGACGAGTTCGGGCAGCGCCGCAAGCGCCGGCTGCTTGTCGGCGGGATCGCGTGCGGCGGCCGGCGCGTCGCCGGTCTCGGTGATGAACATACGGAACCGCCTGGTCGAATTCCGCAACGGACGATTGCCCTCGTGATCGGACGAGGTTGCGTGGGGACTGCAATCGCAGAGCTTACTGGCGCGCGGAATGCGTGGCAAGCGTGTCGGAATCGATGGGTGGCACCGGTCATTTGTGCCGTCGGAGAACGAATTCGCGAGCGCGTTCCCGCAGACGAATCGAGCGTTCCGCGCCGGCCCGTCAACCTGCCGCCGAACGCCGGGCGACCGTCGGCCGAGTCGTCGCCGGGCATCGCCGTGTTCCGTCACGTTTGCCGGCGTTCGATCCGTTGGCCGGCCCCGCTCGGCGCGGGGCCGGCGCGATCGATCAGCTCGCGTAGCGCGGTGCGGGCGTATCGGACGACAGGTGCGGCGCCATCGTGCGGCGTGCGGTCTCGTATGCGTCCCATTCGTCGCCCGCGTGCAGCGACGGGATCGTCACGAGTTCGCCGCGATCGAAGCCGACGAGTGCCGCGTCGACCATGTCGGGCGCCGTCATCACGATTTCCTTCGGCAGGTGCTCGAGCGGCAGGCCGCCCGTCTGCCAGAAATCGGTGGCCGTCGCGCCCGGCAGCACGGCCTGCACCCGTACGCCCTTGTCGGCGAGTTCGTGATGCAGCGACTGGCTGAACGCGAGCACGAACGCCTTGCTGCCGCCATACACGCCATTCAGCGTTTCCGGCGAGATCGCGACGATCGACGAAATGTTGATCACGGCGCCGCCGCCGCGCGCGACGAAGCCGGGCACGGCCGCGTAGGTCAGGCGCGTGAGCGCCGTCACGTTCAGGTCGATCATCCGCGTCATCGCGTCGACGTCGCTGTCGAGCAGCGGCGCATGCGTGCCGATGCCCGCGTTGTTCACGAGCAGCGTGATGCTCGCGTCCTGCTTGAGCTTCGCCTCGACGGCGGCGAGCGCCGCGCGGTCGTTGAGGTCCGCGTCGACGATCTCGACGCTGCGCTGCGTGTCGTTCGTGATGCGCTCGGCGAGGGCGCTCAGCCGGTCGCGATTGCGCGCGACCAGGATCAGGTCGTAGCCGCGGCGCGCGAGGCGGTCCGCGTAGACGGCGCCGATGCCCGACGAGGCGCCGGTAATGAGGGCGGTACCGCGATGTGCTTGCGTCATGATGTGCTCCGTTTCGGTGGGAATGGCCGGATGGCGTGAAGCCATTCTGGCGCCGAAGTGCGGCGACACAAATGACGTAGATGGGTATGATTCAGGACATCGGGCCGATGACCGCGCCCGGGACCGGAGAATCCTCATGCACCGAATCGGCTTTCTGATCAGCGACGGCTTCCAGATCATGGCGCTCGCCGCGCAATCGGTGTTCGAGTACGCGAACATGGGCACGCGCGAGCCGTTCTACGTGATGGACAGCTATTCGGTCGACGGCGGCGACGTGCGCTCGTCGCTCGGGCTGACGGTCGCGACGCGCGCGCTGCGCGGGCGGATCGACGTCGATACGTGGATCGTCGCGGGCGTCAACGATCCGCTCGTCTCGCCGGCGCCGGCCGGCGTCGTCACCTACCTGCGGCGCGCGAATGCGCGCGCGCGGCGGATCGCCGGCATCTGCACGGGCGCGTTCGTGCTGGCCGAGGCCGGGCTGCTCGCGCAGCGCCGCGCGACCACGCACTGGGCGTTCGGCCGCGACATGCAGCGGCACTACCCGGAGATTCGCGTCGAGGAAGACCGGATCTACATCGTCGACGGGCCGATCTGGACCTCGGCCGGGATGACGGCGGGGCTGGACCTCGCGCTCGCAATGGTGGAAAAGGACCTGGGCGCCGACGCCGCGCGCTCGGTCGCGCACAAGCTCGTGATGCACCAGCGCCGCGGCGGCGGCCAGTCGCAGCATTCCGAAATGCTCGATCTCGCGCCGAAATCCGACCGGATCCAGAACGCGCTGAACTATGCGCGGCGCAACCTCGGCCGCGCGCTGACCGTCGAGGAACTCGCCGAAGCCGTCCACCTGAGCCCGCGCCAGTTCAGCCGGGTGTTCACGCTCGAAACGGGGCAGTCGCCGGCGAAGGCGATCGAACGGCTGCGGCTCGAATCCGCGCGGCTGATGATCGAGCAGAGCCGCCATCCGCTCGACGTGATCGCGAAGGAGAACGGCTTTCGCGACCGCCGGCACATGCGCGAGGCGTTCGTGCGCGGGTTCGGCGTGCCGCCGCAGGCGATGCGGCGCGACGCGCGGCTGGACGAACGGGAAACGGGCTGACGCGGGCGCCAGCGCGGCCCGGGAAAAGCGCGCAAAATCTCCGGCACCCTTCGTGAGGAGACACCATGCCCGCCGAGCCGTTCCACATTGCGATACCCGACCATGCGCTGGACGACCTGCGCCGGCGGCTGCGCGACAGCCGGCCGCCGCTGCTGACACCCGCCGAGCCTTGGCAGCAGGGCGTCGACGGCGCGTGGCTGCGCGAACTGGTTGCATACTGGGCCGAAGGCTTCGACTGGCGTGCGGTGGAGCGTGCGCTGAACCGGTTGCCGCAGTTCGTTGCCGACGTAAGCGGGCAGCGCGTGCATTTCATTCACCGGCGCGGGGCGGGACCGAAACCTTATCCGCTCGTCATCACGCACGGCTGGCCGGGCTCCGTGTTCGAATTCGACGCACTGATCGACCGCCTGTGCGATCCGGCGGCCTTCGGCGGCGATCCCGACGACGCGTTCGACGTCGTCGTGCCGTCGTTGCCCGGCTTCCTGTTTTCGCCCGCGCCCGCGGCGCCGGGCATGGCGGCATTCCAGGTCGCCGACCGCTGGGCGGCGTTGATGTCCGGTCTCGGTTATCGGCGCTTCGGTGCGCAGGGCGGCGATCTCGGCGCGGGCGTGTCGATCGCGCTCGGCGTGCGACATGCCGACCGGGTGGACGGCATCCATCTGAACTACCTGCCCGGCAGTTACGAGCCGCCGGCCGACGCGGCGTTGCCGTTGACCGGAGATGAGCAGGCCTTCCTGACGCAGCGCGGCGAGTGGGCCGCGCTGGAAGGCGGATACGCCCATATGCACATGACCAAGCCGCAGACGCTGGCCGTCGCGCTCAACGATTCGCCGGCCGGGCTGGCCGCATGGATCGCCGAGAAATTCCGCGCGTGGAGCGATTGCGACGGCGACGTCGCGCGGCGGTTTTCGCACGATACGCTGCTGACCGGCATCTCGCTCTACTGGTTCACCGGCTGCATCGGCTCGTCGATGCAGATGTATTGGGAAAACCGGCTGCAGCCGATGCGCTTCGCGGCCGGGCAACGCGTGGCGGTGCCCGTCGCGTATGCGCGTTTCCCGAAGGAAATCGGCCGGCCGCCGCGCAGCTGGCTCGAACGCGTATTCGACGTCGTGCAGTGGACCGACATGCCGAGCGGCGGCCATTTTGCCGCGATGGAGGAGCCGGATCTGCTGGCCGACGACGTGCGGCGATTCTTCCGGCGGTTTCGGTAATGCGCGGCCGGGCCGTCTGGCTTACCGCGTGACGAACGGCGCGGCGTCGTCCGGCGCGGTGCGCGCATGCTTGCGCTGGCGCAGCAGCGCGACGCGGCAATTCTCGCGCGCGGTCTCGCGGCCGTCGTCGTCGAGCAGCACGAGGTCGCCGCGCATCACGTTCAGCGTGATCACGTCCTCGCTCGGCGCGCCGAGCGTTTCCGGCGTATGCACCGAGCCGGCCGGTTCGAGCACGGTCGAGCCGGCGTGCGCGACCCAGTCGTACTCCCGGTAGCGCCACGCACCCTGCAGCGTATGGACGAACACCTCGCCGTCGTGACGGTGGCGCGGCAGCGTGCCGCCGGCCGGCATCTTCAGCAGCGCGGTGAGCGTGTCCTCGGCCGCATTGATGTGCAGGTACTTGATCGCGAGCCCCGGCAGGTCGGCGCTCATCGGCAGCCACGGCAGCGCGTCGCCGGGCAGGCACGAGATCGGCGGCAGGTCGGTGGGGGGCAGGGCGGGCGGCTGCGTCATGGCGGGAGGCGGAGCGGAAATGGGGAGTCAGCATTATCGCAGAGCAACTTCGCACGGCGGAACGCGGCCGTTCTCGGCGACGCGGGTCTGGCCGGGCCCACGATCCTGACAACCTGAAATATACAGCCAAACTGTACAGTTAAACTGTCGATGTGATATCGTGGCGCCATGAACACGCGATCGTCCCCCTCCGATACGCGCCCGCTTGCCGGGCTCGCCGGCGAACTCCGCATCTCGGTCGGCAAGCTGATACGGCGCATGCGGGAGCAGACCCATCCGAACGACCTCACTTCATCGCAGAAATCGGTGCTGCTGCGGCTCGACCGCGACGGCCCGGCTACCGTATCGGCGCTGGCCCGTGCCGAAAGCGTGCGCCCGCAGTCGATGCGCGTGACGGTCGCGACGCTCGAGGCGCTCGGCGCCGTCAGCGGCGCGCCCGACCCGACCGACGGCCGGCAGACGCTGATCACGCTCACCCCCGGGTTTCGCAAGATGCTGCAGGCCAACCGTGCAGCCAAGGACGACTGGCTGTTCCGCGCGCTGCACGCGCAGCTGTCGGCGGCGGAACAGGCCGAGCTCGCCGCTGCCGTGAAGCTGCTGCAGCGGCTCGCCGAATTCCAGGATCCCGCCCGCCCGTGAACCGCCTCGGCCCGCACGCCGAAAGGACCGCCCGACCATGAACCTCCTGCATCTCGTGTCGTACTTCTTCGGCGGCGCGTTTCTCGCGAACGTCGTGCCTCATCTCGTCAGCGGGCTGCGCGGCGAGCCGTTCCAGACACCGTTCGCGAATCCGTCCGGCCGCGGGCTGTCGTCGTCCACCGTGAATGTCGTGTGGGGCGTCGTGAACCTCGCGATCGCCTACGCGCTCGTGTGCCGCGTCGGCGATTTCGATCTGAGAAGCACGGCCGACGCCGCGGCGCTCGGGCTCGGCATCCTCGCGCTCGGCCTGTTCCTCGCGTGGCACTTCGGCACCCTGCACGGCGGCAACGAGCCCGGCCGGAAGCGGCCATGAGCGTGCCGGCGGCGGGCGTGTTCCGCTCGCTTCGCAGCTTCAACTATCGCGTCTGGGCGATCGGCTCGCTGGTGTCGAACATCGGCACCTGGGTGCAGCGTACCGCGCAGGACTGGCTCGTCCTCACGCAACTCACGCATCACGACGCGTCGGCCGTCGGCACGGTGATGGCGCTGCAGTTCGGGCCGCAGCTGCTGCTGTTGCCGTGGACCGGCTACGCGGCCGACCGCTTCGACCAGCGCAAGCTGCTGATGACGACCCAGGCGCTGATGGGCGTGCTGGCGCTGGCGCTCGGCATGCTGACGGTCACGGGCGCCGCACGGCTCGAGCACGTGTACGTTTTTGCGTTCCTGTTCGGCTGTGCGTCGGCGTTCGACGCGCCGGTGCGGCAAACCTTCGTCGCGGAACTGGTCGGCGATCGCGAGCTGGCGAATGCGGTCGCGCTCAATTCGACGTCGTTCAACGCCGCGCGGATGATCGGCCCGGCGGCGGCGGGGTTCATGATCGCGTCGGTCGGCACGGGCTGGGCATTCGTTGCCAACGGGCTCAGCTTCTTCGCGGTGCTGGCATCGCTGCTGCTGCTCCGGGAGGACGAGCTGCGCGCGAACCTGCGCGCGGGCCGCTCGCGCGGCGGGCTGCTCGACGGCTTCCGCTACGTGTGGCACCGCGAGGACCTGAAGGCGATCCTCGTGATGCTGTTCCTGATCGGCACGTTCGGGCTCAACTTCCAGCTGTTCATCTCGACGATGGCCGCCAGCGTGTTTCACGTCGATGCGCGCGGGTTCGGGTTCCTGTCGTCGATGATGGCGGTCGGCACGGTGTCCGGCGCGCTGCTGGCGGCCCGCCGCGAGCAGCCGCGCTTCGGGCATCTGTGGTTCGGCGCGGCGCTGTTCGGGCTCGGTTGCACGTTCGCCGCGCTGGCGCCCGGCTACTGGCTGTTCGCGGCCGCGCTCGTGCTGACGGGCGTCGCCGCGATCACCTTCATGAACTCGACCAACAGCCTGATGCAGCTGTCCACCGAGCCGGCGATGCGCGGCCGCGTGATGGCGCTGCGCCTCGCGGTCGCGCTCGGCGGCACGCCGATCGGCGCGCCGGTGGCCGGCTGGGTCGCGAACCATCTCGGCCCGCGCTGGGCGCTCGGCGTCGGCGCGGCGTCCGGTTTTGCCGCGGCGCTCGTCGCGACGCATTTCGTGAAGCGCAACCGCGACACGCTGCGCGCGGGACGCGCGGTCGAACAGCGCGACGCTGCGTGATGCACGCAAGGCGGCGGGCGGCGCGTCCGCCCGTCATGCGATGCCGCCGCCGGGAAACGGATTCGCCGGGATGACCCGCGCGAGCTGTCTACGCCGCCGGCCGCACGGCCGCATGCGCGGCTTCCAGGCACGACTGGAACAGCAGCGCGGCCCGCGACGGCCGCGGCGAGCGCCGCAGCAGGCTCACGAACCGGCACCGGTAATTGAACCGGTGCGGCGCGATCGGCTGCATCAGCCCCTTGTTTTCGAAACTTTCCGCGTAGTGGTCGGGCAGGAAGCCGAGGTAGCGGCCGGACAGGATCAGCGTCGCGATCGACTCCTGGTCCGACGCGGTCGCGCTGCGCGTGAGCTTCGCGCGATGACTCAGCTCCATGTTCGGTGAATGGAAGCCGAGCCCGGCGAACGCGTGGTCGCGGATCGTCGTCCACGTGAGCTTGCCGTGCGGCGCATCGAACAGCGGATGCTGACGGCCGCAGTAGAGCAGCATCCGTTCGTCGAACAGCTCCGCATACTCGAGGCTGCCCGAATTGCGGTGCGCGGGAATGATCCCGACCTGATAGCTGCCGTCGATGATCCCGCGCTCGACTTCGTTGATCGACGCGACATGCAGGTTCAGCGTGACGTCGGGCGCCTCGTCGGCGAATTGGCGGATCGCGTCGCCGAGGCGCGCATGCGGGTTGGTGGCCGTCTTGTCGAACACGGCGACGTGCAATTCTCCGCCCATCTTGTCGTGAATGCCGTCGATCCTGCTGCGAAATGCTTCCATCGACGCCAGCAGGCGCAGCGTCTCCTCGTACACCGTCTGGCCTTCCGGCGTCAGCGTGAAGCCGGCGCGGCCGCGCCGGCACAGCACCAGGCCGAGGCGCGTTTCGAGATCCTTCACGTGCCGACTGATCGTCGAGATGCCGATATTCAGTTCCAGTTCGGCCGCCGCCATCCCGCCGCACTGCACGACGCCCTTGAAGACCCGCAGCAGGCGCAGGTCCATGTCGCTGAGCTGCCCCAGCAGCGCGCGGCTCTTCGGTTTCTTTGCTTGCATTGTTGAGCAAGTGAACATTGATATTGCGATATTCAAAAGACTAATTGGCGTCCCGACAATGTGCAACATCATCACAAGGAAGAGGGGCGCGCCGCGCCGACCGACATGACCGACATCACCACCGCCCAGCACGACGACACGAACCTGCGCACCGACGCCGCGTGGCTCGACGCGCACTGGATGCCGTTCACGGCCAATCGCCAGTTCAAGGCCGATCCGCGCATGATCGTGTCGGGCAAGGGCGCGTATTACACGGACGCCGAAGGCCGCAAGATCTTCGACGGCCTGTCGGGCCTCTGGTGCACGGGCCTCGGTCACGGCCGCACGGAGATCGTCGAGGCCGTGAGCCGCCAGATCGCGCAGCTCGACTACGCGCCGGCATTCCAGTTCGGCCACCCGAAATCGTTCGAACTCGCGAACAGGATCAAGGAACTGACGCCGGCCGGCCTCGACTACGTGTTCTTCACGGGCTCGGGTTCGGAAGCCGCCGACACGTCGCTGAAGCTGGCCCGCGCATACTGGCGCGCGAAGGGCAAGGGCACGAAGACGCGCCTGATCGGCCGCGAGAAGGGTTACCACGGCGTGAACTTCGGCGGCATCTCGGTCGGCGGGATCGGGCCGAATCGCAAGCTGTTCGGCCAGGGCCTCGACGCCGATTTCCTGCCGCACACGCAACTCGCCGAGAACAAGTTCTCGCGCGGGATGCCCGAGCACGGCGCCGAGCTGGCCGACCGCCTGCTCGAGCTGATCGCGCTGCACGACGCGTCGAACATCGCGGCCGTGATCGTCGAGCCGTTTTCCGGTTCGGCGGGCGTGGTCGTGCCGCCGAAGGGCTATCTGAAGCGCCTGCGCGACATCTGTACCGCGCACGACATCCTGCTGATCTTCGACGAGGTCATCACGGGCTTCGGCCGTGCCGGTGCGATGACGGGCGCCGACGCATTCGGCGTGGTGCCGGACATCATGAACTTCGCGAAGCAGGTGACGAACGGCGCGCAGCCGCTCGGCGGCGTGATCGCGACGAAGGAGATCTACGACACGTTCATGGCCGCGGGCGGCCCCGAGTACATGCTCGAGTTCCCGCACGGCTACACGTATTCGGCGCACCCGGTCGCGTGCGCGGCCGGCGTCGCGGCGCTGGACCTGCTGGTGAAGGAGGACGCGGTGGCCCGCGTGCGCGATCTCGCGCCGCATTTCGAGGCGGCCGTGCACGGGCTGAAGGGCCAGCGCCACATCGCGGACATCCGCAACTACGGGCTGGCGGCCGGCCTGACGATCGCGGCACTGCCGGGCGAGCCGGCACGACGTCCGTACGAGATCGCGATGCGCTGCTGGGCGAAGGGCTTCTACGTGCGCTACGGCGGCGACACGATCCAGCTCGCGCCGCCGTTCATCGCCGAGAAGCGCGAGATCGACAACCTGGTCAACGCGCTGTCCGACGCACTGAACGAAGTGGACTGAGCCGCGGCTCGCCCCCGCGACAACCGCATTCACGAAAGAGCCTCAACGATGAAACACGACAGCAACGTCACCTCCACCATCGGCCACCTGATCGACGGCAAGCGCGTCGACGGCGGCCACCGCGTACAGCCGGTGTTCGACCCGGCCACCGGCGAATCGGACAAGAGCGTCGCGCTCGCCGACAAGCCGACCGTCGAAGCCGCGATCGCGTCCGCGCAGGCCGCGTTCCCGGCGTGGCGCAACACGCCGCCGCTGAAGCGCGCGCGCGTGATGAGCCGCTTCAAGACGCTGCTCGAAGAGCATGCCGACGAGCTGTGCGCGCTGATCACGGCCGAGCACGGCAAGGTGCTCGCCGACGCGATGGGCGAACTGCAGCGCGGGATCGAGAACGTCGAATACGCGACGTACGTGCCCGAGCTGCTGAAGGGTGAGCACAGCAAGAACGTCGGCCCCGCGATCGATTCGTGGAGCGAGTTCCAGGCGCTCGGCGTCGTCTCCGGCATCACGCCGTTCAACTTCCCGGTGATGGTGCCGCTGTGGATGTGGCCGATGGCCGTCGCGTGCGGCAACACGTTCGTGCTGAAGCCGTCCGAGCGCACGCCGTCGTCGACGCTGCGCATGGCCGAGCTCGCGCTCGAGGCCGGCCTGCCGCCCGGCGTGCTGAACGTCGTGAACGGCGACAAGGAAGCGGTCGACACGATTCTGACCGACCCGCGCGTGAAAGCCGTGAGCTTCGTCGGCTCGACGCCGATCGCCGAATACATCTACTCGACCGGCTGCGCGCACGGCAAGCGCGTGCAGGCGCTCGGCGGCGCGAAGAACTTCGCGGTCGTGATGCCGGACGCCGACATCGGCAATGCGGTGAACGCGCTGATGGGCGCCGCGTACGGCTCGTGCGGCGAGCGCTGCATGGCGATTCCGCTCGTCGTCGCGATCGGCGACGAGACGGGCGACCAGGTCGTCGCGGGGTTGAAGGCCGAGATCGAGAAGATGAAGGTCGGCCCGGGCAACGGCGCGGGTGTCGACATGGGCCCGCTCGTGACGCGGCAGCACTTCGAGAAGGTGACGGGCTTCGTCGATGCGGGCGTCGCGGCGGGCGCGACGCTCGTCGTCGACGGCCGCGGCGTGAAGGTCGACGGCCACGACGGCGGCTACTACCTCGGCCCGTGCCTGTTCGACAACGTGAAGCCCGGCATGCCGATCTACCAGCACGAGATCTTCGGGCCCGTGCTCGGCGTGATCCGCCTGAAGTCCCTCGACGAGGCGATGGCGCTGATCGACGCGCACGAATACGGCAACGGCACGTGCCTGTTCACGCGCGACGGCGAGGCCGCGCGTTACTTCAGCGACAACATCCAGATCGGCATGGTCGGCATCAACGTGCCGCTGCCGGTGCCGGTCGCGTACCACTCGTTCGGCGGCTGGAAGCGTTCGCTGTTCGGCGACCTGCACGCATACGGCCCGGACGCCGTGCGTTTCTACACGAAACGCAAGACGATCACGCAGCGCTGGCCGTCGGCCGGCGTGCGCGAAGGGACGGTATTCAGCTTCCCGTCGAGCCGCTGACGCGCAAGCCGGCTGCACGCAGCCGGCGCGACGTGCCGAAGCCTGCCCCGGTCGACGATCGGGGCAGGCTTTTTTGCTTGTGCACGGATCGGGCGGAAGGCGGCGGAAGGACGCTTACGGCGCAACCACGTGCCACATGTTCTTGAAGTTGTCGCCGTTGCGGTCGCCCTGTTTCATGTCCTTCGAGAAGAAGTACAGCGGCTTGCCCTTGTAGGCCCATTGCGGGCTGCCGTCGTCGCGCTTGACGATCGTGTAGGGGCCGACCGGGACGTCGGTCGCGCTGGCCTTGTAGGGCGGCCAGAAGGATTCGCACTGGCCCGTGCAGGCGCTGGTGCCGGCATTGGGTTTGTCGTGGTCGAACGTGTAGACGGTCATCCCGTTGGCGGCGACGAGCGCGCCGTTTTCTTCCTTCGTGATGGAACCCTGGGCCGTAGCCGAAGCGGATGCAATGGCGAGCAGAGCGGAGCTGACGAGCAGCACGGCTTTCATGTGTGCCTCCTGATAGTCCGGTGGGCGGCCGCAACCGCGCGCACGGGCAAGCGTGCGCGACGATCGCGATGAATGGTGCCGGAACGCGATGCCGTTGCCGTTCGCGAGCTTGACGCGGGATCGCATGGCGGCAAACGGGGCGCCTTCTTCACGATAGGCGGTTTTGCGCGGGGCTGCGAGAAGATCGGGGGGCATATCGGCCGCGCGTAGGCATCGCGCAACGGCGCGGCGATTGCCTGCGCGCCGGTATTCCGCATCCGTCCCCGAACGCGCGGCGCACGCCGGCGCGTCAGCGTCTGGCGCGATTGGTCAGCGCGACGCCCGTGATCACGAGCACGCCGCCGGCCAGTATCGACGGCGACAGCGGTTCGCCGAGCAGCGCGACCGACAGCAGTACGCCGAACACGGGCACCCGGTTCGTGAACACGGCGGCGCGGGCTACACCCACAGCCGGTACATCCAGAACGATTCGTCGTCGGCGAAGCGCCGCACGAATTCGGTCGGCGCAAAGCCCGTGATGCGCCGCGTCGCGCGGCTCAGGTGGGCCTGGTCGGCAAAGCCTTCATCCAGCGCCAGCGCCGCCCAGTCGACCGGCTCGCCGGCTTCCTGCCGCGCCCGCGCGGCAAAGAACGCGCCTTCGCTGCGCACCAGCGTATGCCAGTCGCGCAACGAACGCCCGCTGTACGCCTTGATGCGCCGCTCGACCTGGCGCGCGCTGTGCGTGTGCCGCCATTCGCGTGCCTGCAGCGCGAGCCGTTCGGCCCAACTGCGGCCCGCGTCGCGCAGCGACGACAGCGGCGTCGCGCCGCCGCGCAGCGCGCGCCAGCGCGGCGCCAGGTGGC
>NZ_JAAGPK010000191.1:0-13738 GCF_017104685.1 Burkholderia sp. Tr-20355
TGATCACGATGGCCAAGGGCCTCACGTCGGGCTACGTGCCGATGGGGGCGGTCGGCATTCACGAGCGCGTGGCGCGGCCGATCATCGACAACGGCGAATTCAATCACGGCCTCACGTACTCGGGCCATCCGGTCGCGGCGGCCGTCGCGGTCGCGAACCTGAAGCTGCTGCGCGACGAAGGCATCGTCGAGCGCGTGAAGACCGACACCGGCCCGTACTTCCAGGCGCTGATGCGCGAGACCTTCGCGCGTCACCCGATCGTCGGCGAGGTGCATGGTCACGGCCTCGTCGCGAGCCTCCAGCTCGCCGAATCGCCGGCCGATCGCCGCCGCTTCGCGAACGGCGGCGACGTCGGCACGATCTGCCGCGACTTCTGCTTCAACGGCAACCTGATCATGCGCGCGACCGGCGACCGGATGCTGCTGTCGCCGCCGCTCGTGATCACGCGCCAGGAAATCGATGAACTCGTGTCGAAGGCGAAGAAAGCCGTCGATGCAACCGCCCAGCAACTGGGTATTTCGTAACGGCTTTGCCTACAGGCGTGCGGCGGGCGCCGCACGCCGCCATAACCAGGGGAATTCCACCATGCGTGCCAGCTTTCTTCGCCAAGCCTGTTCTGTTGCCGCCCTTGCCGCCGCGGCCGCGTTCACGTCGGTCGCCAGCCCGACGGCGCGCGCCGACGAGCTGAATGTCTACAACTGGTCCGACTACATCGCACCGGACACGATCCCGAACTTCCAGAAGCAGACGGGCATCCACGTCAAGTACGACAACTACGACAGCGACGACACGCTTCAGGCGAAGCTGCTGGCCGGCAGCTCGGGCTACGACATCGTCGTGCCGACGTCGAACTACATGGCCAAGCAGATCCAGGCCGGCGTGTACCAGAAGCTCGACAAGTCGAAGATTCCGAACCTCGCGAACCTCGACCCGCTGCTGATGAAGATGATTGCCGACGCCGATCCGGGCAACCAGTACGGCGTGCCCTGGGCCTACGGCACGGACGGCATCGGCTACAACGCGCAGGCGGTGAAGAAGGCGCTCGGCGACAAGGCGCCGGTCGACAGCTGGGCGCTGGTGTTCGACCCGGCCAACATGGAAAAGCTGAAGAGCTGCGGCGTGTCGTTCCTCGACCAGGCCGTCGACGTGTTCGCCGCCACGCTGCAATACATGGGCAAGAACCCGAACAGCACGAACCCCGGCGACTACCAGGCCGCATTCGAAGTCCTGAAGAAAGTCCGCCCGTACATCACCCAGTTCAACTCGTCCGGCTACATCAACGACCTCGCGAACAACGACGTGTGCGTCGTGCTCGGCTGGTCGGGCGACGTCGGCATCGCGCACCGCCGTTCGGCGGAAGCGAAGCGTTCGTACGACATCAAGTTCTCGAACCCGAAGGAAGGCGGCCTGCTGTGGTTCGACGTGATGGTGATCCCGAAGGATGCGCCGCACCCCGAGGCCGCACTGAAGTGGATCAACTACGTGTCCGATCCGAAGGTCAACGCGGCGATCACCAACACGGTGTTCTACCCGACCGCGAACAAGGCGGCGCACCAGTTCGTCACGCCGGCCGTCGCGCAGGACCCGACCGTCTACCCGCCGGAAGACGTGTTGAAGAAGATGGTGCTGATGAAGCCGATGCCGGCCGACATCCTGCGCCTCGAGAACCGTCTGTGGGCCCAGCTGAAGACGGGCCACTGATCGTCATGCATTACGGCGGCGCAGGCATCGCATCACGCCTGCCCGTCTGAGATTCGCGGACTTCCGTCCGCCCGCGCGCGCCGCGCGCACTGTTCCATCCGGCACGAGCCGTTGTCCGCGAGTCGCGTTGCGCGCCTCGTGCGGGGACGCTCACGCCTGCAATCCGTGAAGAACGAATGGTGACTCCCATGCAATCGATACCCTCTTCCGCTGCTGCACGACAGACCCAACCGGCCGCCGCGGCCCGTCCGCAAAACGACGCGTTCGTGCGCATCGAAAACGTCGTGAAGAAGTTCGGCGACAGCACGGCCGTCGACAACGTGAACCTGACGATCGCGAAGAACGAATTGTTCGCACTGCTCGGCAGCTCGGGCTGCGGCAAGTCGACGCTGCTGCGCATGCTCGCCGGGCTGGAAACGGCGACCTCCGGCAAGATCTTCGTCGACGGCGAGGACCTCGCGTCGCTGCCGCCGTACCGCCGCCCGGTCAACATGATGTTCCAGTCGTACGCGCTGTTTCCGCACATGACGGTCGAATCGAACGTCGCGTTCGGCCTGAAGCAGGAAGGCACGCCGAAAAACGAGATCAAGGAGCGCGTGGCCGATGCGCTCGCGCTCGTGCAGATGGGCAAGTACGCGCAGCGCAAGCCGCACCAGCTCTCCGGCGGCCAGCAGCAGCGCGTCGCGCTGGCCCGCTCGCTGGTCAAGCGCCCGAAGCTGCTGCTGCTCGACGAGCCGATGTCCGCGCTCGACAAGAAGATCCGCCAGAAGACCCAGCTCGAACTCGTGAACATCATCGAGAAGGTCGACGTGACCTGCGTGATGGTCACGCACGACCAGGAAGAGGCGATGACGATGGCCAGCCGCCTCGCGGTGATGAGCGAAGGCAAGATCGTGCAGATCGGCGCGCCGGGCGAGGTGTACGAATTCCCGAACAGCCGCTTCTCGGCCGAATTCATCGGCTCGACCAACCTGTTCGAGGGCCGCGTCGTCGAGGACGAACCCGATCACATCTTCGTCGAGAGCGACGACCTCGAGGCGCGCATGTACGTGAGCCACGGCGTCACGGGCCCGCTCGGCATGCCGGTCGGCATCTCGGTGCGCCCGGAGCGCATCCACGTGTCGCGCGAGAAGCCGGGCTCGAAGCACAACTGGGCGCGCGGCGTCGTGACCGACATCGCGTACATGGGCAGCTACTCGCTGTACCACGTGCGCTTGCCGAGCGGCAAGACGGTCGTGTCGAACCTGTCGAGCTCGCACCTGATGAACGACAACGCGCCGGCGTGGAACGACGACGTGTTCGTGTCGTGGTCGCCGGCCAGCGGCGTCGTGCTGACGCAATGAGGGCGACGCGATGAGAACCTCTGCTTCCACGCCTTCCACGCCGGTGTCGGCCGGCGCCGCGAGCACGGCCGCCGGCCGCTCGCGCCCGGGCCGCTTCGCCGCGCTGTCGCGCTTCCTGCCGTCGGGCCGCAGCGTCGCGATCGGCGTGCCGTTCCTGTGGCTCGCGGTGTTCTTCGCGCTGCCGTTCGTGCTGGTGCTGAAGATCAGCTTCGCCGACCAGGTGATGGGCATTCCGCCGTACACGTCGCTCGTCGAAATCAAGGACGGCGTCGTGCACTTCGCGCTGCAGCTGTCGCACTACGCGTTCCTGCTGCAGGACGACCTGTATATCGCGACCTACCTCAGCTCGCTGAAGATGGCCGCCGTGTCGACGGTGCTGTGCCTGCTGATCGGGTACCCGATGGCGTACTACATCGCGCGCTCGGAGCCGAACCGCCGCAACGTGCTGATGATGGCCGTGATGCTGCCGTTCTGGACGTCGTTCCTGATCCGCGTGTACGCGTGGATCGGGATCCTGAAGGACGACGGCCTCCTGAACCACACGCTGATCGCGCTCGGCATCATCCACACGCCGCTGCGGCTGTACCACAGCGACGCGGGCGTCTACATCGGGATGGTCTATTCGTACCTGCCGTTCATGGTGATGCCGCTGTACGCGCACCTCGTGAAGATGGACCTGACGCTGCTCGAAGCCGCATACGACCTGGGCGCGAAGCCGTGGGTCGCGTTCACGCGGATCACGCTGCCGCTGTCGAAGAACGGGATCATCGCCGGCAGCCTGCTGGTGTTCATCCCGGCGGTGGGCGAGTACGTGATTCCGGAGCTGCTCGGCGGCGCCGACACGCTGATGATCGGCCGCGTGATGTGGGATGAATTCTTCAACAACATGGACTGGCCGATGGCGTCGGCGGTGACGGTCGCGATGGTGCTGCTGTTGCTGGTGCCGATGGCGCTGTTCCAGTACTACCAGGTCAAGGAACTGGAGGAAGCGAAATGATCAAGCCGAGCAAACCGCTGTCGACGGGCGTCCTCGCCTTCGGCTTCCTGTTCCTGTACATCCCGATCATCAGCCTGATCGTGTACTCGTTCAACGAGTCGAAGCTGGTGACGGTGTGGTCCGGCTTCTCGCTGAAGTGGTACGCGGCGCTGCTGGAGGACGACGAGCTGCTGACGGCCGCGTGGCTGTCGCTGAAGATCGGCCTCCTGACGGCGACCGCGTCGGTCGTGATCGGCACGTGGGCGGGCTTCGTGCTCGCGCGCTTCGGCCGCTTCAAGGGCTTCACGCTGTACACGGGGATGATCAACGCGCCGCTGGTGATTCCGGAAGTGATCCAGGGCATCTCGCTGCTGCTGCTGTTCGTGGCGCTGGAGCAGATGTTCGGCTGGCCGAAGGGCCGCGGGATGCTGACGATCTGGATCGGTCACGTGATGCTGTGCGTGTCGTACGTGGCGATCATCGTGCAGTCGCGCGTGAAGGAGATGAACAAGTCGCTGGAAGAAGCGGCGCTCGATCTCGGGGCAACGCCGCTGAAGGTGTTCTTCGTGGTGACGCTGCCGCTGATCTCGCAGGCGCTGCTGTCGGGCTGGCTGCTGTCGTTCACGCTGTCGATCGACGACCTGGTGCTGTCGGCGTTCCTGTCCGGGCCGGGCTCGACGACGCTGCCGCTGGTGGTGTTCTCGCGCGTGCGGCTGGGGCTGAACCCGGAGATGAATGCGCTGGCGACGCTGTTCATCACGGCCGTGACGATCGGCGTGATCGTCGTGAACCGGATGATGATCGCCCGCGAGCGGCGCCGCATGGCCGACCTGAAGGCGGCGTTCGCGGCGGCATGACGACCCACCCGCTTCGAGGATAACAAGCACGGCAGACAAGCAAGACGCGCTGCCCCAGGGGGGGCGCGCGATTCGATCCCGATTTGACAGGCGCACGACAAGGAGAATCCGCAATGAAGAAGAAACTGATCTGCCTGCTGGTGGCCGGCGCGTTGCCGGGCATCGCGCTGGCCGGTTCCACATCCGCCGAGATCAAGGCGCTGCAGGCGCAGGTCGCGGCACTGCAGAAACAGATGAAGGCGATGCAGGCGCAGCTCGCCGCGAAGCCGGGCGGCACGGCGGTCGCGACTGCCGGCGCGGGTGCAGGCGCCGGCACGGGCGGCGGCGGCAAGGTCGTCGCGGTGGCCGCCGATCCGGGCTCGCCGGATTACGGCAAGGCACAGGCCACGCTGACCAACGACGAGGTCAGCGAAATGAAGCAGCAGATCGCGAACCAGCAGCTGAAGGTCGATTCGCTGACCGACGCGGCCAACACGGGCCCGCTGGCCGGCCTGTCGGTCACGGGCTACATCGACCCGACCTACATCTACAACCGCGCGGCCGGCACGTCGTCGTTCCTGTTCGCGAACCACGAGAACGCGTACAACTACTTCAACAGCACGTTCGGCGATCTCTACCTCGACATCAAGAAGACGTTCGGCGTCGGCCCGATGGCGCCGTCGGCCGAGATCACGCTGATGCCGAACCGCGGCAACGGCATCACGCTGCTGCAGAACTCGCGCGGCTCGATCACCGACAACCTGCTGAACACGGCGGTCGTCAACGTGCCGATCACCGCCACGACGACACTGGTCGCCGGCCTGATCCCGAGCTTCGGCGGCTACGAGGTGCAGCAGTCGAACCAGATGCTCACGCTCACGCACAACCTGCTGTACGATTTCTCCGATCCGGGCAGCTACGTCGGTGTCGGCGCGAACTACACGAAGGGCAACTGGGCGTGGAAGTTCTTCCTCGGCAACGAGCAGTACCGCACGTACGGTTCGGTCACGCAGACGGGCACCAATGCGCTCGGCGATCCGATCACCACCAGCAACAAGGTGCCGACCTTCACCGCGCGCGCGGACTACACGTGGTCGAGCGCGCTCGATATCGGCGGTTCGTTCAACATCGGGCGGCAGACGCTGTCGAGCGCGATCGATGACAACGGCGTCGTCCACTACGGCCCGGGCGGGGCGGCACCGAGCGCATACGGTTCGTTCTTCTTCGGCGAACTCGACGCGACCTACACGCTCGCCGATATTCAGTACAACGCGGAAGTCGACTACGGCCGGCAGCAGCACGCGGCGTTCAACGGCGGGCTCGCGCAGTGGTACGGCCTGTCGCTGCTCGCGCACCGCAAGTTCAACGCGCCGGTGGTCGGCCGCATGGGCGTGACGCTGCGCTACGACCTGCTCGCCAACTCGAAGAACGGCGGCGGCGGCGGCGGCATCGCGCTGAACGGCAACGGGATGGATCCGAGCAACGGCTTCGGCGTCGACGCGGACTGCCTCGCGCAGTCGAAGGCCGGCGGCGGCCTCGGCTTCGAGTGCAAGGGGGCGGTACGCCAGGACGTCGCGCTCGACCTGCTGTTCTATCCGACCCAGCAGATCACCGTGAAGGTCGAATACCGGCACGACTGGGCGAACAACAAGGTGTTCCTGCGCAACGACGGTTCGTACGGCAAGTCCAACGACCTGCTCGCCACGCAGTTCATCTATTCGTTCTGACGCAGCACACGCGGGACGCCGTGCCGCGCGCACGGCGTCCCGTGCCGTTTTCAGGGGTGGCTGCGCGCAGCTTGCCGCCTTTTCGAAGGAGACGTTTTGATGACGCAGTCTTTCACCCGCCGCGCGGATGCGCTCGCGCGCGACTCGTACTACGAAGCAACGGTCGCACGCCCGGTGGCGGACGATCCGGTGCTCGAGGACGCGATCGACGTCGACGTGTGCGTGATCGGCGCCGGCTTCGCGGGCCTGTCGACGGCGCTCGATTGCCGCGCGCGCGGGCTGTCCGTCGCCGTGATCGATGCGCACCGGCCCGGCTGGGGCGCGTCGGGCCGCAACGGCGGCCAGGCGATCACGGGCTTCGCGAAGGACGAGGTGATCGAGCGGCAGCTCGGCGCCGACGGCGCGCGTGCCGCGTGGTCGCTGTCGCTCGACGGCGTCGCGCTGATCGCCGAACGGATCGCGCGCTACGGGATCGACTGCGACTTCACGCGCGGCTACCTGACGGTCGCGACGAAACCCCGCCGCATCGACGACCTGCGCGCGTGGATGGAAGCCGCGACGTCGCGATGGGGCCATCCGTCGCTCGCATGGCTCGATACCGGCGAGATCCGCGCACGCATCGCATCGACACGCTACCTGGCCGGCGTGCACGATCCGCTGTCGGGCCACCTGCATCCGCTCAAGTACTGCCTCGGCCTCGCCGACGCGGCGCGCCGCGAAGGCATCGCGCTGCATGCGCACACGCCGGCGCTCGACATCGTGCGCGGTGCGCGGCCCGTCGTGCGCACGCCGTCGGGCGAGGTGCGCTGCCGCTTCGTCGTGGCGTGCTGCAACGCGGGGCCCGGCGGCATTCTCCCGGCCGCGACCGCCGCCCGCATCGCGCCGATCGCGTCGTACATCATCGCGACCGAGCCGCTCGGGCAGACGCGCGCCGACGCGCTGATCGCCCGCCGCGAAGCCGTGTGCGACAACAATTTCTTCCTCGACTACTTCCGGCTGTCGGCCGACCACCGGATGCTGTTCGGCGGCCGCGCGAACTCGGCCGGCGCATCGCCCGCGGCGCTCGCCGAAGCGATCCGGCAGCGCATGGTCGGCGTGTTCCCGCAGCTCGGCGACGTACGCGTCGACCACGCGTGGGGCGGCTTCGTCGACGTCACGCGCAACCGCGCGCCGGACTTCGGCGCACTCGATCCGAACTTCTTCTACGTCCAGGGCTTCAGCGGCCACGGCGTCGCGCTCACCGGCATCGCCGGACGCGCGATCGCCGGCGCGATCGCGGGCGACACGCACGCGTTCGACCTGTTCGCACGCTTGCGTCACCGGCGCTTTCCCGGCGGCGACGCATGGCGGCAACCCGCGCTCGAACTCGGGATGCTGTACCACCGCGTGCGCGAGCTGTTCTGAACTCCTTTTCTCCGTACTCCCGATCATGCAGACCTTCGCCAACCAGCCGCACGTCGCGTCTTACTACGCGGCAACCGCCAACGATACGACCCGCCACCCGCCGCTCGCCGGCACGATCGACGCCGACGTGTGCGTGATCGGCGCGGGCCTCACGGGCCTCTCCGCCGCGCTCAACCTCGCCGAGCGCGGCCATTCGGTGGCCGTGCTCGAAGCGTCGCGGGTCGGATGGGCGGCGAGCGGCCGCAACGGCGGCCAGCTGATCGGCGGCTTTGCGTGCGACATCGACACGTTCGGCCAGTTCATGCCGGAAAGCGACGTGAAGCGCATCTGGGACATGGGGCTCGAAACGCTGTCGCTCGTGAAGTCGCGTATCGCGCAGCACGACATCGACTGCGCGCTGGTGCCCGGTTACCTGACCGCCGCGAACACCGAGCGCGACGCCGATTCGCTCAAGCGCTGGCGCGACGACGCCGCGAAGCGCTTCGGCTACGACCGCTTCCACTTCGTCGAAGCCGACGAACTCGGCGACTACGTGCAGTCGGCCCGCTATTGCGGCGGGCTGTACGACCCCGACAGCGGCCACCTGCATCCGCTCAACTACACGCTCGGCCTCGCGCGGGCGGCGACCGGCGCGGGCGTGCGCATCCACGAGGACAGTTGCGTGACGCGCGTGCGCGACGTAGCGGGCGGCCACGTCGTCGAGACGCGCGGCGGCAACGTGCGCGCGCGCTTCGTCGTGCTCGCGTGCAACACCTACGTCGGCACGCTCGCGCCCGCGCTGGCGAGGAAGATCATGCCGGTCGGCACCTACGTGATCGCGACCGAGCCGCTCGGCGAAGCGCGCGCCGCCGCGCTAATGCCCGCCCGCGCGGCGATCTGCGACAGCCGCTTCGTGCTCGACTATTTCCGGCCGGCGCCCGACACGCGGCTCGTGTGGGGCGGCAAGGTCAGCTATTCGACGCGGGAACCGCGCGACCTCGCCGCGGCGATGCGTGCGGACATGCTGAAGACGTTCCCGCAGCTCGCGGACGTGAAGGTCGACTACGCGTGGGGCGGCTTCGTCGACATCACGATGAACCGCGCGCCGCACTTCGGCCGCATCGCGCCGACGATGTACTTCGCGCAGGGGTTTTCGGGGCACGGCGTCAACACGACCGCGCTCGCGGGCAAGCTGATCGCCGAAGCGATCGACGGGCAGGCGAGCCGCTTCGACCTGTTCGACAAGATCCGGCATCGCGACTTCCCCGGCGGCGAAGCGCTGCGCACGCCGGCGCTGGTGCTCGCGATGAGCTGGTACCGGCTGCTCGACGCGTTCGGCGTGCATTGAGCGGCATGCGCGCCCGCGACGAACGGCTGCGCGCGAACGTGGCCGGTGCCCACGCGCCGGTATGAATGCGCGCCGGGCCCGCTACTCGGCCACCTTCTGCCGCATCGTCACGAATTCCTCCGCCGCGGTCGGGTGAATGCCGATCGTGTCGTCGAACTGCGCCTTCGTCGCGCCCGCGCGAATCGCGATCGCGATGCCCTGGATGATCTCGCCCGCGTCGCGGCCGACCATGTGCGCGCCGACCACCCGCTGGCTGTCGCGCGCGACGACGAGCTTCATCATCGTGCGCTCGTCGCGCCCCGACAGCGTATGGCGCAGCGCCTTGAACGACGTGCGGTAGACGTCGACCTCGCCGTGCGCGTGACGCGCATCGGCCTCGGTCAGACCGACCGTCGCGACCTCGGGCTGACTGAAGACGGCCGACGGCACGCTGGCATGATCGGCCGCGACGCGCGACCCGCCGAACAGCGTGCGCGCGAGCAGCCCGCCGTCGCGCGTCGCGACCGGCGTGAGCTGCGGCCGCGACGTGACGTCGCCGATCGCGTGGATCGACGGCACCGATGTCGCCGAATACGCATCGACGGCGATCGCGCCGCGCGCGTCGAGCATCACGCCCGCCTGCTCGAGCCCGAGCCCGTCGACGTTCGGCACGCGGCCGGTCGCATAGAGCACCTGATCGTACGGCCCGTGCCATGCATCGCCGACGCGCACGCTCAACGTGCCGTCGTCCGCGCGCTCGATCGACTCGACCACCGCGCGCGCGTGGATCGCGACGCCCTGCTTCGTCATCTCGTCGGTCAGGAACTGGCGCACGTCGTCGTCGAAGCCGCGCAGGATCTTCTCGCCGCGATAGAACAGGTCGACCTGGCTGCCGAAGCCGTTGAAGATGCCCGCGAACTCGACCGCGATATAGCCGCCGCCGACCACCGCGATGCGCGCGGGCAGCGCCGGGAGCGACAGCGCCTCGCGCGACGTGATCGCGTGCTCGATGCCGGGACGCGGCGGCAACGACGGACGCGAGCCGGTCGCGATCGCGATGTGGCGCGCGCGGAGCGTGCGGCCGCCGATCGCGACGGTATGCGCATCGACGAGCGTCGCGCGCCCCGCGTGCATGTCGACCCCCGACTGCGTCAGCAGGTTGATGTAGATGCCGCTGAGCCGGTTGATCTCGCGATCCTTCGCGGCGATCAGCGCGGGCCAGTCGAGCGTGCCGGCGCCGAAGGTCCAGCCGAAGCCCTTCGCGTCCTCGACTTCATGCGGATAGTGCGATGCGTAGACGAGCAGCTTCTTCGGGATGCAGCCGCGCAGCACGCAGGTGCCGCCGATCTGCTCTTCTTCCGCTATGCCGACGCGTGCGCCGTATGACGCGGACATCCGCGCGAGCCTCACGCCGCCGGAGCCGGCGCCGATGACGAACAGGTCGTAGTCGAAATCCATCGCATTGCCTCATCGCAGTTCGGATGAACGGACGATAGCAAGATTCGGGGATGCGTGCGGCGCGCGGCGCCGGGCGCGCGCCCAATAAAAAACGGCGAGAGACGTGGCCTCTCGCCGATCAAACCGGCTGCCGGGTGTGCCATGCGTCACCGATCGACCGCATGCCCGACCCGCCGGCCGCGCGGCACCGGTCCGCCCGGGCGCGCGAAGGGCGCGCCCGCGGCCGGACCGGCCGCCATGCTCATGCCTGCGACGTGTCGCCGCCGTCCGCCGCCTGCGTGTCGTCTGCCTGCTGCGGCTGCTCTTCCTTCTTCTCGAGCATGCCTTCGATCGCTTCGGCGCCCTTGAAGCCGGCCACGGCCGCGGCCGCCTTGGTCAGCAGGCCCGCATCCGGATCAAGCTTCTCCGCGCCTTCCACGGCTGCGATTGCGCCGGCGATTTCACCCACGGTGTTCAGGATACCCATCGTCATCCCCTTCAAGAAAATCGTGAGCGCATCGTCCCACGAAAAAAACCGGCAGACCGCGATTGTCATCGCCGGATACACAAGTTACGCACCTGGCCGGCCGCGCTCGACGCGCGCCACCGGAACGACGCACGCGCGGGCCCGACGGCACGCAACGGGCGATGCACGCAGCGTAGCGGAAAGCCTGCGCGCGTACTGTAAAAGTATGTTCTGGAATGCCGACGGATCGCTTACGGCGCGGGACTTCGGCAATGGAGCGATTACCGAATAGTCGTGCGCGCGTATGAAGGTCGCGGATCGAAAAAAAAGAGGCGCCTCGCGGCGCCTCTTCGATGCGCGCCGGGCGAATGCCGGCGCATGCGTTCCGACGTTCGTCAGAAGATATTGCGCAGCCCGATCGCGATGCCCGTCTGGTTGCTGCGCCCCGGCAGCTCGACGTTCGCCGCGCCGTTCGTCTTGTTGAAGTCGACGGTGCCGTAGACTTCGGTGCGCTTGCTCAGCGCGTACTCGGCGATGCCGACGATCGCATAGCGGTTGCCGCTCGCGAGCGTGCCGTTCGTGGTCATCGCGTTGCGCATGTGGTCGTAGTAGAACGCGCCCGTCAGCGTCAGCGGTGCGCTGACCTGCCAGCTCACGCCCGCGAACGGACCGTCGTCGATCCGGCCCGTGCCCTTCGCGACCGGAATCGTCTGCTGCGCGAGCAGGCTGTCGACGAAGCCGGTGTCGTCCTTCGAACGCAGGTAGCCCGCGTAGATCTTCGCCTTGCTGAACGCATACACGACGTTCGCGTGGTAGATCGTCTGCTTGCGTGCCGAGTTGTCGCTGTTCTGCTGCGCGCCGGCCGCGATGCTGAGCGGACCCATCACGTACGACAGCGACACGCCCCACGCATTGCCCTTGCCGAGCGAGCCCGGAATCTGGCCCGAGAAGCCGCCGGCGCCGGTCGATTCGTAGTTGGTGCCCGTCGAGTACATCGCCTTCGCGGTCAGGCCGTCGAACTTGCCGGTGTACTTGATCTGGTTGTCCGCATACAGGCCGCCGCCGAGTGCCACCGGCAGCCATGCGTTTTCGAGGTAGTTGCCGACCGTGAGCGGATCGTAGGTGTCCGACAGCAGGTCGAACAGCGGCGTCTTCTGGCGGCCGAGGGTCACCGTGCCGTACGGGCTCTGCAGGCCGACGTACGCTGCGCGGTTGAACAGGCGGCCGCTGTCGGCGAATGCGCCGTTCTGCAGGTTCACGCCACTTTCGAGGTTGAACACGGCCTTCAGGCCGCCGCCGAGGTCTTCCGTGCCGTAGATGCCGAAGCGGCTGTTCGTGATCGCGCCGTTGGTCATCGACAGCAGGCCGTCGTTCTTGGCGTTGGCGTTGGTCAGGTAACGGATGCTGGCGTCGGCGACGCCCCAGAGCGTGACCGAGCTTTGCGCGGCCGCGTACTGGCTGGCAAATGCGAGCGCGGCGCCCCCTGCGATGGCTGCGAGTCGGGTGGTCTGCTTCATGAGCTTTCCTGTTTGTAGGTGTCTCCATTCATGGCCGGCCGCGTGCGCAGCCGGGTGGCGATCGCTCGCGTTTTTGGCGCGCGCGATGTGGCCTGAATCATATGACGAGTGCAATCGCTGAAAGAAATTGAAATGCGCGGTAATCGCGGAACTGTCGCCCGCGCACAACGTTACGGGCGTGATGCTTGTCCGGCGGGCGGCGAGCGCCGCGCGGCGGCAACCGGCCGCGAGTTTACGGTGCGTCGGGTTTGTCAGGATCGCGCGACAGGCGCCCTGGAACGGATCGGCGCACGCAAGCGTGCGCCGTGTACGGGGTCACGCCGCCGCCGGCCCGCCGTCGGCCGTATGCCGGCGCCACGCGCGCCGCACGATTTCCGCGAACGCGCCGACGAGCAGCAGCACCGCGCCCCACAGCGCGAGGTCCGGCATGAGCCGCGTCACGAGGCCGCCGGCCACCGCGCCGGCCAGGAAGCAGAAGCTGATCGTCGCGAGCAGCGCCGAGTCGTGCAGCGCGCCCGCGTCGTAGCGCGGGATCAGCCCGACGAACAGCTTCTGCGCGGCGCGCCGCAGGTTGCCGGTCGTCATCACCGACGTGTACGACAGTTCCTCGAGATGGGTGAACGACAGCGTCTGCAGCGTCGCGACGAACGAGATGCCCGGAATCAGCCACGCGCTCGACGCGCCGACAAGCCCGCTCGCGGCGATGCCGAGAAACGCGATCTCGACGAGCAGGCTCGTGAACGCCGTGTGCCGCATCCAGCCGCGCTGCGCGGCAAGGCCGAGCAGGTGCGCGACGAACACCGCGATCACGAAGCCGACGAGCGGCGGCACGTGATGCAGCGCGGCGGCCCATTCGCCGGCCGACAGGTTGATGCCGAGCAGCGCGACGTTGCCGGTCATCGTGTTCGCGAACACGTGGCCGTGGCCGACGTACGTGTACGCGTCGAGGTAGCCGCCGGACAGCGTGAGCAATGCGGCGACGGTGAGATTGCGGCTGGCGCCGTCGAGATCCATCGATCCTCCCG
>NZ_JAAGPK010000017.1:0-87975 GCF_017104685.1 Burkholderia sp. Tr-20355
GTACCATCCGGCGCATCGCAGTATGGTGGTCGGTGGTCTTGTGTCTTTTTGAAGCAGGCGACGGCCTACGTGGTCGCGGTTCGTGACTGGAGTTCAGGCTGGTGCTCTGCCGATCTCGCCTCCGGCGCTATGCGCGGCACTCCGCGGGCGCGAATTTCGCGGGCAGCGTCGCGGTGGCGCTCGGCAACGGCCCGGCCCCCGGCGCCGGCAGCGACGACGCGTCCTTGCCGGCGGCGAAGCACTCCCACGCAATCGCACCGGCCTGCATCGCACCCTTTTTAAGCGCCACGCGCGCGGTGGGCGCATCGGCCTTGTCGGGTACGGACGGCACGAGCACCAGCGTATTCGCGCCGGCCGCGGCGACGCGGGGGGTAAACGCGACGGTGATCTGGCCGGTGTTGCCGTCGATGGCCACCGATTCGACGTTGCGGGTCGCGGCCGGCGGGCCGTAACCGCCATCGAGGCTCGCGCCGCTCGCCGCGTTGTCGGCCACCGCGAGCCGAGCGGACGACGCAAGCGCAAGCCCCTCGCCGACCCGGGAACGCGCGAGGTAATCCTGATACGCGGGAATCGCATAGGCCGCGACGACGCCGACGATCGCCAGCACGATCATCAATTCGATCAGCGTGAAGCCGGCCGGCCGCCAGCGCGGCGCGGGCCGGTTCGCGCGCCGCAGATCGGCGGCCACGCGACGGAACAGGGAAACGGAAAAGGCTTCGAACATGGCAGGCTCCGGAAACGAAAAACGCCTGCCGATCAAGGCAGGCGTTTCGATCGTAGCCAGCGGGCCGTGAAGCCGGCAGTCGGCCGGACGGCCAGTCAGCGCGCGTGCGGCGCGCCGTGGCGCTTCCTGAGTGCGTAACCGATCGCCACGACGAACAGCGCGCCCGCGATGCTCGCGCCGTAGAGCACCGGCTGCGTATCCAGCACCGCCCAGCGGTCGCCGACGGGGTCGTTGACGATCAACCCGCCCGCGATCCAGCCGAGCAGTCCGGCGCCGAACGCCACGACGATCGGGAAGCGGTCGAGCAGCTTCAGCACCAGCGTGCTGCCCCACACGATGATCGGCACGCTGACGACGAGCCCGAAGATCACCAGCGCGATCCGGTGCGACGGATCGGCCTGTTCGGCCGCGCCGGCGATCGCGATCACGTTGTCGAGGCTCATCACCGCATCGGCGATCACGATCGTCTTCACGGCGTCCCACAGCCGGCTGGCCGGCTTGATGTCGTCGTGCGCGTCGGCGGCCGGCGCCATCAGCTTGATGCCGATCCACAGCAGCAACAGCCCGCCGCCGAGCTTCAGGAACGGCACGTCGAGCAGCGCGACCGCGAAGGTGATCAGCGCGACGCGCAGCAGGATCGCGCCGGCGGTACCCCAGACGACGCCGCGCAACCGCTGGTTGGCCGGCAAGTTGCGGCAGGCGAGCGCGATCACGACCGCGTTGTCGCCGCCGAGGAGGATGTCGATGACGATGATCTGGAGAATGGCGCCCCAGTGCAGCGATGTCAGGAATTCGAGCATGGCGGTGAGGACAGGACAGCGGCCGCGTCGCAGGCGGCCCGGTTCATCGCCGGCACATGCGCGACGCATGCCCGGTGCTTACGAATTCATTGCGCGAGCATAACAAAAAACGCCGGCAAAGCCGGCGTTTTCTGCAGGACGAACCCCGGGGAAATATTACAGCGCCTTCTTCAGCAGACGGCCCATTTCCGACGGGTTGCGCGTGACGGTGATGCCACACGCTTCCATGATTTCCAGCTTCGCTTCGGCCGTATCCGCACCGCCCGAGATCAGCGCGCCGGCGTGGCCCATGCGCTTGCCCGGAGGCGCCGTGACGCCCGCGATGAAGCCGACCACCGGCTTCTTCATGTTGTCCTTGATCCACTCCGCCGCATTGGCTTCGTCCGGACCGCCGATTTCGCCGATCATCACGACCGCATCCGTGTCCGGATCGTCGTTGAACATCTTCATCACGTCGATGTGCTTCAGACCGTTGATCGGGTCGCCGCCGATACCGACCGCCGACGACTGGCCGAGGCCCAGTGCCGTCAGCTGCGCGACCGCTTCATACGTCAGCGTGCCCGAACGCGACACGACGCCGATGCGGCCCTTGCGGTGGATGTGGCCCGGCATGATGCCGATCTTCAGCTCGTCCGGCGTGATCGTGCCCGGGCAGTTCGGCCCGAGCAGCAGCGTCTTGCGGCCTTCGCGACGCATGCGGTCCTTCACTTCGATCATGTCGCGCACGGGGATGCCTTCCGTGATGCAGATCGCGAGATCCAGGTCGGCTTCGACCGCTTCCCAGATCGCAGCCGCCGCGCCTGCCGGCGGAACGTAGATGACCGACACGGTCGCGCCGGTTTCCGCCTTCGCTTCCTTGACGCTCGCGTAGATCGGAATGCCTTCGAAGTCTTCGCCGGCCTTCTTCGGGTTCACGCCCGCGACGAATGCTTCGCGGCCGTTTGCGTATTCACGGCAGGCGCGCGTATGGAACTGACCGGTTTTGCCGGTAATGCCCTGCGTGATGACCTTCGTGTCCTTGTTGATCAGAATCGACATGTATTTTGACCTCTGTTCGATGGGCGTCGCGTGCAAACCGCGCCGCCCTACGTGTTCATTAGCGCGTGCTTACTTGCCTGCGGCAGCCGCGACGACCTTCTGCGCAGCCTCTTCCATGCTGTCGGCCGAGATGATCGGCAGGCCCGAATCGGCCAGCATCTTCTTGCCGAGGTCTTCGTTCGTGCCCTTCATGCGCACGACGAGCGGCACGTTCAGGTTCACGGCCTTCGAACCGGCGATCACGCCTTCCGCGATCACGTCGCAGCGCATGATGCCGCCGAAGATGTTCACGAGGATCGCCTTCAGGTCCGGGTTCTTCAGCATCAGCTTGAATGCTTCCGTGACCTTCTCGGTCGTCGCGCCACCGCCGACGTCCAGGAAGTTCGCCGGCTCGCCGCCGAACAGCTTGATGGTGTCCATCGTGGCCATCGCGAGGCCTGCGCCGTTCACGAGGCAGCCGATGTTGCCGTCGAGCGAGATGTACGCGAGGTCGAACTTCGACGCTTCGATTTCAGCCGGATCTTCTTCGTCCAGATCGCGGTAAGCGACGATTTCCGGGTGGCGGAACAGCGCGTTCGAGTCGAAGTTGAACTTCGCGTCGAGTGCGGTGACCTTGCCGTCGCCGGAGACGTTCAGCGGGTTGATTTCAGCCAGCGATGCGTCGGTTTCCCAGAATGCCTTGTACAGGCCTTGCAGGATCGCGCGCGCTTGCGGGATCGAAGCAGCCGGCACGCCGATCTTCGCGGCGAGGTCGTCGGCCTGGGCGTCGAGCAGGCCCGTCGACGGCTCGACGATGACCTTGTGGATCAGTTCCGGGTGCTTTTCGGCAACTTCCTCGATGTCCATGCCGCCTTCGCTCGAACCCATCAGCACGATCTTTTGCGAGATGCGGTCGACGACGAGGCTGACATACAGTTCCTGCTTGATGTCCGCGCCTTCTTCGATCATCAGACGGTTGACCTTCTGGCCTTCCGGACCGGTCTGGTGCGTGACGAGCTGCATGCCGAGGATCTGGTTCGCGTATTCGCGCACCTGCTCGATCGACTTCGCCACCTTCACGCCGCCGCCCTTGCCGCGGCCGCCCGCGTGGATCTGAGCCTTCACGACCCATACCGGGCCGCCGAGCTCTTCCGCCACCTTGACGGCTTCGTCAACCGAGAACGCCGGCTTGCCGCGCGGTACCGCGACTCCGAATTTCCGCAGGATTTCCTTACCCTGGTACTCGTGAATCTTCATGCGTGATTCCCTTCAGTCTGAGAGTTGGATGAAAAGTCGCTTAAGACGCTTCTTCGAATGATTTCCGTTCATTCCTTCGTGCTGCCGTCACCGGGCATATCCGGCCGAATCGGGCCGTACCAGCGCGGGTAGTACTGCCGCACGACCTCGCCGTCGAACCGCAGCGCACGGCAGCGGCCGAGCTGGAACGGCGGTTCGGCGGGCGCGCCGTCGTGATCCGGCCCTTCGCCGCCCTCCTCGCGCACGTTCCACACGTCACCGGCGAACGCCTGGATCGCCGCCGTCGGCAGCACGGCGCACAGTTCGGTGAGATGGGAGCAGCCTGCGACGCCGGCGAGCAGCCGGTTCGCGTTGCGGCGGAAATTGCGGAAGAGATTGAGCCCGATGAGGGCCCGGTAGGCAGGCGGGGCGGATTGACAGTGACCGGGATACGGCACCCATTCCGAAGACGCTTCGGCGTCGACGACATTGAGTTCACGATCGATAGTCACGCGCAGCCAGAGTTCGTGGATCGGCAGGCCTTGGGGCCGGATGCCCGACGCAAGCGCGACATCGCGCGGCTTGTGGTCGGTCAGGCAGGCTTCGATGTCCCACAAGCCGTCGCCGCGCTCGTAAGCTTCCGCTCGGATTGCGCGTCGATGTCGCAACTGACGGGGCACGGGCTCGGATAGCGGCATGCTGGAGGTTGAGGCCGAAGAGGAAAACCCATGGATTTTAGCATATTGGGTATTTGAGACAGTTTGACGCGACGGCGGGTATTCCCGCCTGTCCGGAGGCGGTTGCATTGCAGCAAAATCGCGCGCCACGCGCGCGACCGGCCGGTCAGTCGTCGATCGGGAAATCGTCGCCGACCTTCAGCAACTTCACGATGGTCGAGCTCGAGAAGCCGCGCGCGGCAAGAAAGCGGGCCTGCTTCGCACGCTCGGCCGGCGTTTGCGGCAGTGCACCGAATTTCTTGCGCCAGACGGCCTGCGCACGGGCCCATTCGGTCTCGCGCAACTGCGCGTTCACTTCCTCGACGAGCGTGTCGCCAACTGCGTGACGCTTCAGCTCGCTGACGATGCGCGCGACGCCGACGCGCGATGCGCGGCGATGCACGAGGCTCTCGGCGAAGCGCGCATCGGACAACCAGCCGTCCTTTTCCAGCGCATCGAGCACCGGCTCGACGGATTCTTCTTCGCCGACGTAAGGCGCGAGCTTGCGCGCGAGTTCCACGCGACTGTATTCACGCCTCGACAAATAGCCGAGCGCACGGCCCTTCAATGAACGTGGCGGTTTCGACGACTTGCGTTCGGCGGTGCCCGGCGTGTCGCCGGATGAAGTACCGGAAGACGCACCGGACGCACGGCGCGTGCGGCGCGGATGCTGGCTGCTGCGGGTATAGACGTCTTCCCGTGCCGGCGCCGATGCATCGGCTGCGCGATCGCCCGGGAAGCGGACACCGGACACGCGACGGCGTGACCGGTCGTGCGCGTCGAACGATTCGTCGTCGTCGAACGGATCGTCGGGCGCGGCAATCTCAAACGAAACGAGGGCATCGCCGGATGCCCTCGTCGCGGTGCGGTTCGCGGCATCGCTGCCCGCGGCCCGCCGGTCGGTGCCCGAGGATCCGGCTCGCCGGCCGGAGCGACCCGCCGCTTCGGGCGCGTCGCTCTCCGCCGGCTCGCCAGCCTGACCTCGGCGCGCAACCATCACTCTTCTTCGTCCACCGCCTCGGCTTCGTTGCCGACTACGCCATCGGGCATGCTGGCGACACCGAGCGATTCACGGATGCGGTTCTCGATCTCGCGTGCGATTTCCGGATTTTCACGCAGGAATTCACGCGCGTTGTCCTTGCCCTGGCCGATCTTCTCGCCGTTGTAGCTGTACCAGGCGCCCGCCTTGTCGACGATCTTCGCCTGCACGCCGAGATCGATGATCTCGCCCTGGCGCGAAATGCCTTCGCCATACAGGATGTCGAAAATCGCTTCGCGGAACGGCGGCGACACCTTGTTCTTGACGACCTTCACGCGGGTTTCGTTGCCAATCACCTCGTCGTTCTTCTTGATCGAGCCGATCCGGCGGATGTCGAGACGCACCGACGCATAGAACTTCAGCGCGTTGCCGCCCGTCGTGGTTTCCGGGTTGCCGAACATCACGCCGATCTTCATCCGGATCTGGTTGATGAAGATCACGAGGCAGTTCGTGCGCTTGATCGTGCCGGTCAGCTTGCGCAGCGCCTGCGACATCAGGCGGGCCTGCAGACCCGGCAGCGAATCGCCCATCTCGCCTTCGATTTCGGCCTTCGGCACGAGCGCCGCGACCGAGTCGATGACGATCATGTCGATCGAGCCCGAGCGCACCAGCGCGTCGGTGATTTCGAGCGCCTGCTCGCCGGTGTCCGGCTGCGAGATCAGCAGTTCCGGCACGTTCACGCCGAGCTTCGACGCGTATTGGACGTCGAGCGCGTGCTCGGCGTCGATGAACGCCGCGGTGCCGCCCAGCTTCTGCAGTTCGGCGATGACCTGCAGCGTGAGCGTGGTTTTACCCGACGATTCCGGACCGTAGATCTCGACCACCCGGCCGCGCGGCAGGCCACCGACGCCCAGCGCGATGTCGAGACCCAGCGAGCCCGTGGAGACGACCTGGATGTCCTCGGCCGCTTCGCCGTCGCCCATCCGCATGATCGACCCCTTGCCGAACTGCTTCTCGATCTGCGCGAGTGCGGCCGCCAGCGCCTTGCTCTTCTCGGCGGTCATCCCGGAGCCCTTCTTGCTATCTTCCATGAATCGTCCTTTGCTATGATGAGCAGCGTCTGTTAAAGGCGCGCCCGCTTCCAAGCGCCGCCCACGAATGCAGACACTGTATAAAAAAACAGTAGTTTATGCAAGCCCGCAATGCGGGGCGTTGTACACGAATAACTCCGGAGACAGCCGCGTCGGCGCGAACGCCTCGCCGGCCATCGGTCAGCAACATGCGAATCCTCATCGCCGAAGATGACAGCATACTCGCGGACGGCCTCACCCGGTCACTCCGCCAATCGGGCTATGCGGTCGATCACGTGAAGAGCGGCGTCGATGCCGACACCGCGCTGTCGATGCAGACTTTCGACCTGCTGATCCTCGATCTCGGGCTCCCGAAAATGTCCGGGCTCGAAGTGCTCAAGCGCCTGCGCGCGCGCAACTCCAACCTCCCCGTGCTGATCCTGACGGCCGCCGACAGCGTCGACGAACGCGTGAAGGGGCTCGACCTCGGCGCCGACGACTACATGGCCAAGCCGTTCGCGCTCAACGAGCTCGAGGCGCGCGTGCGCGCGCTGACCCGGCGCGGCGCGGGCGGCGGCCCGACCGTCGTGCGCCACGGCTCGCTCGCGTTCGACCAGGTCGGCCGCATCGCGTACGCGAACGATCACGTGCTCGATCTCTCCGCGCGCGAACTCGGCCTGCTCGAAGTGCTGCTGCAGCGGATCGGCCGGCTCGTGTCGAAGGAGCAGCTCGTCGATCACCTGTGCGAATGGGGCGAGGAAGTCAGCAACAACGCGATCGAAGTCTACGTGCACCGGCTGCGCAAGAAGATCGAACCGAGCGGCGTGCGGATCTCGACCGTGCGCGGCCTCGGCTATTGCCTCGAGAAGGCCGCGCCCGCCGCGCCGGCCGATACGGCAGCGCCCCAGCCCGCGACGGCCGGCACGCCGCTGCGCTGACGGCGGGCGGCGCCGCGATGGCCACGCCGGCCCATTCCCGCCATCCGACCGGCGCGCCGTCGTCGGCCGCCGACGAGGCGCGCGACGCGCGCTACGAGAACCCGTTCGCGCCGCCCGACGAAACCGAATCGCCCGAGGCGCCGCGTCCGCGCTCGCTGTTCGGCGAGATCCTCGACTGGATGCTCGCGCCGCTGCTGCTGCTGTGGCCGATGAGCATCGCCGTCACCTACCTCGTCGCGAAGACGATCGCGAACGGCCCGTTCGACCGTGCGCTCGAAACCAATGCGTACGTGCTCGCCCGGCAGATTCATCCGGTCAACGGCGTCGCCGAGCTGACGCTGCCGGAGCAGACGCGCGACTTCCTGCGCGCGGACAACGTCGACAGCGTTTACTTCCAGGTGCTCGGCACGCGCGGCGAACTGGTCGCCGGTGAAGCCGACATGCCGCTGCCGCGCGACGAGGACCGCCCGCCGCCCGGCGTCGTCGTGTTTCGCGACGACCTGCTGCGCGGCAACGACGTACGCGTCGCCTATACGACGGTCGCCCTGCCGCAATCCAGCGGCGCGCAGCCCGTGCTCGTGCAGGTCGGCGAGACGCTCGACAAGCGCAACGCGCTCGCGAACGACATCATCAAGGGCGTGATCCTGCCGCAGTTCGTGATCCTGCCGCTCGCGATCCTGCTCGTGTGGTTCGGGCTGTCGCGCGGGCTCGCGCCGCTCAACGCGCTGCAGGCGCACATCCGCGCGCGGCGGCCCGACGACCTGTCGCCCGTCGAGGCGCAGCGCGCGCCGCCCGAGATCGAACCGCTCGTCACGTCGTTCAACGACCTGCTCGCGCGCCTCGAACAGAACATGGCGCTGCAAAAGCGCTTCATCGCCGACGCCGCGCACCAGATGAAGACGCCGCTCGCGGGCCTGCGCACGCAGGCCGAGTTCGCGCTGCGCCACCCGGTCCCGCCCGACGTGCAGCGCTCGCTCGAACAGATCGCGACGAGTTCCGAGCAGGCCGCGCGGCTCGTCACGCAGCTGCTGGCGCTCGCGCGCGCCGAGAACCGCGCGAGCGGCCTCACGTTCGAGCCGGTCGAGATCGCCGCGCTCGCGCGGCGCGCGGTGCGCGACTGGGTGCAGGCCGCGCTCGCGAAGCGGATGGATCTCGGCTACGAAGGGCCGCCGGACGACGCGCCGCTCGACGTCGACGGCAATCCGGTCATGCTGCGCGAGATGCTCGGCAACCTGATCGACAACGCGATCCGCTACACGCCCGAAGGCGGCCGCATCACCGTACGCGTGCATGCCGACCCGGCGGCGCGGCTCGTGCATCTCGAAGTCGAGGATACGGGCCCCGGCATCCCGGCCGCCGAACGCGAACGCGTCGTCGAGCGTTTCTACCGGATCCTCGGCCGCGAAGGCGACGGCAGCGGCCTGGGGCTCGCGATCGTGCGCGAGATCGCCACCCAGCACGGCGGCACGCTGACGCTCGACGATCACGTCTACCAGCAGGCGCCCCGCCTGGCCGGCACGCTCGTGCGTGTCAGCCTGCCGCTGACCGGCACGGCCCCGGATTAACCCTGACGCGCGCCGCCGGCAGCCGGCGCAAATGCGTCGAAACCGGCGATTTACCGGACGATCGCACCACAATCGACGCGTGTAGCGGCCGATTCGGCACGGGTTAACGTGCAGTCGTTTTGTGCGCGCGAGTCAGTCCGCCGTAAGTTTCCGTGCCAATAATCGTCGTCAGGCCCGCCCCTCCCAAGGCGGCCGCATATCTATATCAAGGGACTTGGAGACGATTCATGGCAACGTTAGGCGGGCAAATTTCGCACTCGCCGATGACGGGCGAAGAGAAGAAGGTGATCTTCGCGTCGTCGCTCGGCACCGTGTTCGAGTGGTACGACTTTTACCTGGCCGGCTCGCTCGCGGCCTACATCAGCAAGAGCTTCTTCTCCGGCGTCAATCCGACCGCCGCGTTCATCTTCACGCTGCTCGGCTTTGCAGCCGGCTTCGCGGTGCGGCCGTTCGGCGCGATCGTGTTCGGCCGGCTCGGCGACCTCGTCGGCCGCAAGCACACGTTCCTCGTGACGATCGTGATCATGGGCGTTTCGACGTTCGTGGTCGGCTTCCTGCCCGGCTACGCGTCGATCGGCATCGCCGCGCCCGTGATCTTCATCGCGATGCGGCTGTTGCAGGGCCTCGCGCTCGGCGGCGAGTACGGCGGCGCGGCGACCTACGTCGCCGAACATGCGCCGGCGAACCGTCGCGGCTTCTACACCGCGTGGATCCAGACGACCGCCACGCTCGGCCTGTTCCTGTCGCTGCTCGTGATCCTCGGCGTGCGTACGTTCATCGGCGAGGAAGCGTTCGGCAGCTGGGGCTGGCGCGTGCCGTTCGTCGCGTCGATCCTGCTGCTCGCCGTGTCGGTGTGGATCCGGATGCAGCTGAACGAATCGCCGGTGTTCCTGCGCATCAAGGCGGAAGGCAAGACGTCGAAGGCGCCGCTGACCGAAGCATTCGGCCAGTGGAAGAACCTGAAGATCGTGATCCTCGCGCTGATCGGCCTGACGGCCGGCCAGGCCGTCGTGTGGTACACGGGCCAGTTCTACGCGCTGTTCTTCCTGACGCAGACGCTGAAGGTCGACGGGGCCAGCGCGAACATCCTGATCGCGATCGCCCTGCTGATCGGCACGCCGTTCTTCCTGTTCTTCGGTTCGCTGTCGGACAAGATCGGCCGCAAGCCGATCATCCTCGCGGGCTGCCTGATCGCGGCGCTGACCTACTTCCCGCTGTTCAAGGCGCTCACGCACTACGCGAACCCGCAGCTCGAGCTCGCGACGCAGAAGGCGCCGATCACGGTCCTGGCCGACCCGGCCACCTGCTCGTTCCAGTTCAACCCGGTGGGCACGTCGAAGTTCACCAGCTCGTGCGACATCGCGAAGAGTGCGCTCTCGAAGGCCGGCCTGAACTACGAGAACGTCGCGGCACCGGCCGGCACGCTGGCCCAGATCAAGGTCGGCGACACAGTGATCCAGACCTACGACGGCAAGGCGGCCGACGCGAAGGCGCAGGGCGCGGCGTTCGACAAGACGCTCGCATCGACGCTGAAGGGGGCCGGCTACCCGGCGAAGGCCGACCCGGCGCAGCTCAACTGGCCGATGACGATCGTGATCCTGACGATCCTCGTGATCTACGTGACGATGGTGTACGGCCCGATCGCCGCGATGCTGGTCGAGATGTTCCCGACGCGGATCCGCTACACGTCGATGTCGCTGCCCTATCACATCGGCAACGGCTGGTTCGGCGGCTTCCTGCCGGCGACCGCGTTCGCGATCGTCGCGGCGAAGGGCGACATCTATTCGGGCCTCTGGTATCCGATCGTGATCGCGCTGGCCACCTTCGTGATCGGCCTGCTGTTCGTCAAGGAGACGAAGGACTCGAACATCTACGCGCAGGATTGAGGTTGTCCGGGCGGGCGGATGCGGGTTGCCGGACGGGTGTTCCGGCGACCGGCAAACCGCCCTGCCGCGAGGGCGTCGCGGGTCATCCGGCAACTTTTTTCACGGGAGATGGAAAAAGCTGTTGACAGCCAGGCGGCCGACCGACATAATTCAATTCTTCACGGCGAATTAGCTCAGTCGGTTAGAGCGACGGAATCATAATCCGCAGGTCCGGGGTTCGAATCCCTGATTCGCCACCAAATGCGAAAAGCCGCTGTTTCGAAAGAAACAGCGGCTTTTTTCATTGCTGTGTGGCTCCGGCAGCAGCCCCCGCCGATAAACATCGCGTACGCCCGGTCCAGCGGGTTCCGCAATCGGGATCCGCCATGCGCTTATTGGCATCCGCCAGCATGACCCGTTCCGGCGTGTCGCGACCGCCCACCCATCCCGTTTTTTTCCCGACGTTCGTCGCTCCCGCGGCGAAATCACATCGCGTCGACCGCTCCGGTCTCCGCCAGCATCCGCCGGCTGTAGGCAAGATCGCGAACCGGCCACGACGAAATCCGGTCGAGATCGGTGGCAGGCGTGGTGGCCGTGCTGGTTGGCATGCGCGTCGTTTCACCGCGAGACGACCTGGACAAAAGCAAGATCGACGCAATCCTGAAGGCCGCGCTCGCGGACAAGAACACCGCTCCGACCGACGCCTGCGTCAGCCTGGCCGGCGCCGAACTTCCTGCGGAGTCAATGCGAAGGATTTGCCGAGGGTCGACGGCGTAGTGAGATCAGACGTGCAGGCATTGATCAACCGCGGACTGATTACCGTGAAATTCAATGCAGGCAAAGGACGACCGACCGTGAGAAATCCGGACTACGAATCACGCGACACCCATGTCCCGTTGAGCCACATCGCGCTCACCCCCGTCGGAAAGTCGTTCTATCGGTACGTGGAACTCGAGACGACCGACGGGTCGGTTCCCGGTGGACGGGCGCTGCTCATGGTGAACCTGTTCTGCGCGCACGTGACCTATGGTGGCGTCGAAAAATTCATGGAGCCGTCCAAGAATCCGTTCGACGACAATCCGCACCTGGTCTCGTGGGTCAATTTCCTGTGGAAGCCGGGTCGGCCAGCCACACCGTGGCTGGCCGACCCGGACCTGCTGGGCTCGCTGACGTTTTATCCCGAAGAGGACGGCTGGGCGCACAAGGGAATTCTCCTCGAACGGGACGACAACGGGCACTGGACGCTCGGAGAAAATCCGTACGCGATCCGCTGGTAGGCCCGCCATAAGACGTGACGGTTCAGCTGCCCGACGATCGACGGATGAGGCATTCACGGCAAGTCTCGTCGCCTTACGCCGCTACCGCCCCTCTCTGCTGCTTCGCCGCCTGCGCCCCCACCCGCCCCCGCCAGTTCTCCCCGCCCTCCAGCGCCGGCGTCGACTCGAACACCTCCGCGATCCAGTCGGCGAACACCCGCACCTTCTGCGACAGATGCCGGTTGTGCGGATAGACGATCGAAATCGGCTTCGGCTTCGGATTGCAGTCCGGCAGCACCTCGACCAGCGAACCGTCGAGCAGGTTCGGCAGCACCATGAACAGCGTCGGCTGGATCATCCCGAACCCTTCGAGCCCGCACGTCACGTAGGCATCCGAATCGTTGACCGTCACGCTGCCGTTCATCCGCACCTCGAACGGCTTGCCGTCGATCATGAACACCCACGGAATCGCCCGCGCGCCGTGGCTCGAACGGAAATTCACCGCATGGTGCTCGGCGAGATCGGCGATCTCGTGCGGCTCGCCGTGACGCTCCAGATATTCCGGCGACGCGCAGGTCACGCGCTTGAGCATGCCGATGCGCCGCGCGACCATCGACGAATCCTCGAGCGGCCCGACGCGGATCATGCAGTCGATGCCCTCCTCGACCGGATCCACATAGCGATCGGACAGCCCCAGCTCGAGCGTGATGTCCGGATAGCGCTGCCGGAAAATCGACAGCGACGGCAGCACGATGCGCCGCCCGAGCGAGCTCGGCATGTGAACGCGCAACACGCCGCTCGGCTTGCGGTTGCCGGCCTGGAAACTCGCGTCGGCTTCCGCGATCTCCGAGATGATCTTCGTGCAATGCTCGTAGTACGCGGCGCCCTCCGGCGTCAGCGACAGCCGGCGCGTCGTCCGGTGCATCAGGCGCACGCCGAGCAGCGCCTCGAGATTCTGGATGATGGTCGTCACCGACGCGCGCGGCATCGCGAGCGTATCGGCCGCGCGCGTGAAGCTGTTCGCGTCGACCACACGGGTAAAAACTTCCATTGCCTGGATTCGGTCCATCCTGCTTCCCCCTTCGAATCGCCAACAGAACAGAATAGAGCGCGCGACGGGCGCGGCACAAGCCCCCGCCTATTGTTCTCCGATCCTGAATAGTTTTGGCATTTCGGATTCGAAACCGACCGGTTTCCGTTCAGTTCCGGACAGCAGCCGCTCCGTCCTCGATCACGCCCCGCACGTCATCGCACGAAGCGTTCGCGATAGCCCTGCGGCGACACACCGAGCACGCGCACGAAACTGCGCCGCAGCGTCTCCTCCGAACCGAAGCCGCAGCGCGCGGCGATCCGCTTGACGGGCCACGCCGTTTCGCCGAGCAGGCGCTGCGCGGCCTCGACGCGGATCTGCTCGACCGCGCGTGCGGGCGTACGGCCCGTTCCCGCGCGATAGTGGCGCACGAAGCTGCGCTCGCTCATGCGTACGCGCTCGGCCAGCGCGGGCACCGACAGGTCGGCCGTCAGGTGCTCGGCCATCCATGCATGCAGTTCGCCGAACCGGTCGTCGGTGCGCTGCATCGACAGCATCGCGCTGAACTGCGCCTGCCCGCCCGGACGCTTCAGGAACACGACGAGTTCGCGTGCGACGTCGAGCGCGGTCGCGCGCCCGAGATCCTCCTCGACCAGCGCGAGCGCGAGATCGATGCCGGCCGTCACGCCGGCCGACGTCCACAGCGCGCCTTCGCGGATGAAGATCGGATCGGACTCGACGCGCACGTTCGGGTAGCGCGCCGCGAATTCGTCGCAGCGCGCCCAGTGCGTGACCGCGCGCCGCCCGTCGAGCAGCCCGGCCTCGGCGAGCAGGAATGCGCCGGTACAGACCGACGCCACACGCCGCGCGCGCCCGGCCTGCTGCCGCACCCAGCGCACCAGCCGCGCATCCTTCGACGCCGCATGCACACCCTTGCCGCCGGCGACGATCAGCGTATCGGGAGGGCGGGCAGCCGAGCGCAGCGACTCGGCCATCACGACAAGGCCCGACGACGTCTCGACGGGCCCCGCGTCGACCGCCACGACGCGCGGCGCATACGGCGCCGGCTGCCCGCGCTCCAGCGCGAGCTCGTTGACGGAGGCGAACACCTGCAGCGGCCCCGACACGTCGAGCAGTTGCGCGCGCGGGAACGCGAGGACCAGGATCGAACGCGGAGCGGCAGGCATGGCGATTGGCTGAAAACGTGGGTGATATGGCAATTTCGCCAAACACTACGCGCCTAGAATCGATCTGTCCATCCCGTGCCGGCAACGGCGCGCTCCACTTCCACTCGGAGTCTTCGCATGACCCTGCATATCGGCCTTCTCGTATTTCCGGGCGTCCAGCAACTCGACCTCACCGGCCCGCACGACGTGCTCGCGTCGCTGCCCGACGCAGCCGTCCACCTGGTCTGGAAGTCGCGCGACGCCGTCGCGTCGAGCAGCGGCCTCGCCCTCACGCCGACCTGCACGTTCGACGACTGTCCGCCGCTCGACGTGATCTGCATTCCGGGCGGCATCGGGATCAACGAACTGCTGCTCGACGCCGAAACGATCGCGTTCGTGCAACAGCGCGCGGCCGCCGCACGCTATGTGACGTCGGTCTGTACGGGTGCGCTGCTGCTCGGCGTGGCCGGCCTGCTGCACGGGCGGCGCGCGACGACGCACTGGGCGTTCCACGCGCTGCTCGAACCGCTGGGTGCGGTGCCCGTGCGCGAGCGCGTGGTGCGCGACGGCAACCTGATCACGGGCGGCGGCGTGACGGCCGGCATCGACTTCGCGCTGACGATCGCCGCCGAGCTGGTGGGCGACGAAGAAGCGCAGGCGATCCAGTTGCAGCTCGAATACGCGCCCGCGCCGCCGTTCGCTGCCGGCTCGCCCGACACCGCGCCGGCAGCGGTCGTGAAGCGCGTCACCGAACGGTCGGCCGCCGGCTTCGCGAAGCGCAAGGCGATCGTCGAGCAAGCGCTGCGCGCGACGTCGCGCTGAATGCGGATACCAATGAAATGACGGAAACACGACGCGCATTCGCGCCGGAGCACGCATCGATGAACATTGTCCGGAGTGCCGACTACACGGCGGACCGCGCATGGGGCGCGCTCGACATCGCGAAACTGAACGGCATCACGGTCCGGCTGCACTGGACCGACGCGCCCTATCGATGGCACGTGAACGACGGCGAGGAGGTGTTCGCGGTACTCGACGGCCGCGTCGAGATGCGCTATCGCGAAGCGGGCGTCGAGCATGCGGCGGTGCTGGAAACGGGCGATGTCTTCCACGCGACGGCCGGCATGGAGCATGTCGCGCACCCGCTCGGCGAAGCGCGCATCCTCGTGATCGAAACGGAAGGCAGCGTCTGACGGCGGCCTGCAGCCGCGCGACGACGACGTACGACGAAGGCGGGCTTCAGCCGGTGATCGTCCCCGTTGCCTGCGACGGAATCAGCTTCGGCTGCGGCGTGCACAGACACTGGCACAGGTCGTGTTCGAGCGCGACGACCTTGCCCATCACGGTCATCGTCCGCTCGCCGCCGTCCGACACGATCACGCCGGTGGTCTTGCACGCGGCGCAGAGCACCGGTGCGCCGAGATAGGCGAGTTCGCGTCCGTCGAACGACGAGTTGGCGATCCCTTCGAGCACCACGCCACCGTGGTCGGTCGTGTCGCCTTTCAGAATGAATTTGCGGCTCATGTGTCGGTTCTTCCCTCGGAAACGCCGCGCGGCGCGGCAACGCGGCCGCATGCGGGCAATCGGATTCCGCCCGTCGGTCGCGGGCGTTCCGCGAGCATATCACCGCGCGCGGCGGCCGCCTGCCGGTTGCCGCGCCCGCCCCCGTCAGAACTTGTGCCGGATGCCGATCCGCGCCTCGAACTGGCGGTCGTTCGCCGACGCGCCGGGGCCGTTGATCGCGGCGACCGCCGCGCGCCCCGTCGAGTCGGTGCCCGATGCGCGCTGATAAACGGCGGTCAGGTACACGTCGGTGCGCTTCGACAGGAAGTAGTCGAGCCCGGCCGCGGCCTGGTGGTACGTCGCACCGTCGCGGCCGTTCACGCCACCGCCGCGCGTGTAGTCGTACGCGACGCCGCCGAACAGGTAAGGCGTGAACTGGTAGCGCACGCTGGCCTCGACGTTGTTGAACACCGCGTTGCCGGACACGCCGCCGGGGTTCGGCCCGGACGACAGGTCGCCGAGTCGACGGAACGACGTGTTCGTGTACATCGCGCCGAGCGTCACCGCGCCGATCGCGTAGGTGCCGCCCGCCGCCGCCACCTGCAGCGTGCGCGCCGACGCATAACCGGCATACACGGGCGACAGCATGTTGTTGCCCGGCACGCCGCCGACGACCGGCGCGGGGCTGCCGGTCGTGCCGAAGAACGACACGTTCGGATTGCGCGCATTCAGGTAACCGGCCGCGACCACGAGCGGCCCGCGCGCGTAGCCGGCCGTCATCGACCACACCTGGTTGCGCGTCGCCGCGCCCGCGATGCCGCCCACGCCGTACATGGCCGCGAAGCGGAATCCGCCGTAGTCGCGGCTCGTGAACTTGATCGCGTTGTTGGTCGAGTTCGCGTTGTTCACGTTGTCGAGATCGCCGGGGTGCGCAACCATGTAGCCGCCGAACAGCGCGGCGGCCTCGAGCGGCCCGAGGAAATCGACGTTGGTGTCATACTGACGCCCGAGCGTGACGGTGCCGAACGGCCCCGACAGCCCGACGAACGCCTTCTTGCCGAAGATCAGCCCGCCCTGCCCGAGCTTGCCGGTGCTCGGGTCGAAACCGTTCTCGAGCGTGAAGACGGCCGCCAGCCCGCCGCCGAGATCCTCGACGCCGCGCAGCCCCCAACGGCTCGCCTGCTGCACGCCACCGAGCATCCGCCACGCCGGCTTGCCGCTCACGGCACCGTTCGGGCCGGCGACCGCGAGATTGCTCGTGTAGGTCAGCCCCTCGTCGACAATGCCGTACAGCGTCACGCTGCTCTGTGCGTGCGCCGCACCCGCGATCAGCGCGACGCCCGCGCCTGCCAACAGCCGTTTTTTCATCGGAAGGTCTCCATTGCGCGGGTCGAATGGCAAAACGCAGGCGTGCGCGTCCCCCGCAGGCGCGCGGCCTGCTCCGGTGCACACCGGAACGGTCAGCGGTGAATCGGGGAAGACGGCTAGCGCATCGCGTCGGCGACGACGGCGGGCGAAACCCGGCGGCGGCCGGCCGCGACTTCGTACGCGTGACCGAACTGCAGCACGCCCCAGTCGTCGCGGTAGCGGCCGACGATCTGCATGCCGATCGGCAAACCGGTCGCGCCGAAGCCGCACGGCACCGACAGGATCGGCGCCTCGGTCGACGACAGGTACCAGCACACACGCATCCAGTCGATGTACGACGTGCTCGCGACACCCTGCACGTGCGCAGGCGAGCGCAGGTCGACGTCGAACGGCATCATCTGCGTGGCCGGCAGCACGTAGAACGCGTAGCGCTGCATGAACGCGCGCATCCGCTCGAACAGCCGCGTCTTGCGCACGAACATGCGGCCGAGATCGGCGGCCGTCAGCGACCGATGCAGCCGGTATTCATCGTGAATCTCGGGCTTCAGCGCCGCACGCTGCGCTTCGTCGAATCCGTCGACCAGCGTGCCGATCATCCATGCGCGCTCGATGCGGAACACGTCCTCCGCATCGGACAGGTCGGGATCGTCGAATTCGACTTCGCAGCCAAGCGCCGCGAACACACGCGCCTGCGCATCGACCGCCCGACCGATCTCCGGATCGACCGGCACGCCAGGCAAGCCGCGCGACATCGCGATGCGAGTGCCGCGGAAGTCGCGTTCGAGCGGCTGCGCGAAGCGTACGCCCGGTTCCGCGAGTTCGGTCGCGGTCTCGCCGCTCGGCCCGGCGATCGCCGACAGCAGCAGCGCGGTATCGGCCACGTCGCGCGCCATCGGCCCGTCGACGCCGAGCGTCGCCCAACCGTTCAGGTCCGGCGCGCGCGGCACGCGGCCCGGCGACGGCCGCAATCCGACCACGTTGTTCCACGCGGCCGGATTGCGCAGCGACCCGCCCATGTCGCTGCCGCACGCGAGCGGATTCATCCCGCACGCGAGCGCGGCGGCCGCGCCGCCGCTGCTGCCGCCCGCCGAACGCGTCAGGTCCCACGGGTTGCGCGTCGCGCCGAACACGTCGTTGAACGTGTGCGACCCGGCGCCGAATTCGGGCGTGTTCGACTTGCCGATCATCAACGCGCCGGCGCTCGCGCAGCGGCGCGCGACGAGCGCGTCATGCTGCGGCACGTGAGCGGCGAACAACGCCGAGCCGTACGTCGTGCGCACGCCGCGCGTCGCGGTGAGATCCTTCTGCGACACCGGCAGACCGTGCAGCGGCCCCTGCCATGCGCCGCGCATCCAGCCGGCGTCGATGTCGCGCGCACGAGCACGCAGCAGGTCGGGATCGACGACGGTCACGAGCGCGTTCACCCGAGGGTTCACCGTCGCGATCCGGGCGAGATGCGCGTCGAGCAGGTCGCACGCGCTGATCTGCCGGGTCATCAGCAGGTCGAGCATCGTGCGGGCGGACAGGTCGCACAGTTCGCCGGCCGTGACGTCGGCGGGCGGTGAGGAAAGCGAAACGGTGGCGGTCATACGGTTCGGCGCGAGGAGGAAAGAAGGAGACGGCGGCAATCACGCATCGTGTTCGCTGCGATCCGACGCGAACGCGAGCGCGACGAGCGACAGCACGCCGCAGACGATCACGTACCACGCGGGCGCAGCCGGATTGCCGGTCGCGCCGATCATCCACGTGACGATGAACTGCGCGAAGCCGCCGAAGATCGACACGCCGCCCGCATACGCGATCGACAGCGCGGTGGCGCGCGTGCTCTTCGGGAACAGCTCGGCGAGGATCACGCCGTTCGCGCCGGCGTTGATCGAGTGCAGTGCGGCGAGCAGCATCACGACCGCATACATCGTCGCGATCGACGGCACCGCGCGGATCAGCCAGAAGCCCGGCAGGATCAGCACGGTCAGCGCGACGCGCGACCACAGCGCGACGCGCTTGCTGCCGGTGCGGTCGGACAGCCGCCCACCGATCGGCGCGGCGACGAACATCACCGCGCCGGAGAGGATCCCGCACCACAGCGCGGTATCCATCGGCAGGTGCAGCACCTTGATCGCGTACGTCGACATGTAATACAGCACGATGAAGTGCGCGGCCGTGCCGCCGACCACGAGGCCGAGCGCGGTCAGCACGGCACCGCCGTCGCGCCGCAGCACGGTGCCGAGCACCGCCGACGAACGCCGCGCGGCCGCGGCCGGCGCGTGCTGCTCGATCGCGCTGAAGCGTGCGCGCAGGTAGAGGCCGATCGGCGCGATCAGCACGCCCAGCAAGAACGGCACGCGCCAGCCCCACGTTTCGAGCGAGGCGGTATCGAGGAAATGCGACAGCAGGAAACCGACGAACGAGCCGGCGAGCGCCGCGGCACCCTGGCTCGCGAACTGCCAGCTCGTGTAGTAGCCGCGTTCGCCGGCCGGCGCGCGCTCGGCGAGCAGCGACGTCGACACGCCGACCTCGCCGCCGGCCGAAAAGCCCTGCAGCAGCCGCGCGACGACGACCAGCACGGGCGCCGCGAGGCCGATCTGCGCATGGGTCGGCAGCACACCGATCATCCCGGTGCCGATCGCCATCGTGACGAGCGTGAGGTTCATCGCGGGCACGCGGCCGAAGCGGTCGGCGACGAGCCCGATCACGACGCCGCCGACCGGCCGCGCGATGAAGCCGACGCCGAAGGTCGCGACCGACATCAGCAATTGCTGCTGCGCGGAGACCGCGGGAAAGAACAGTTTGCCGAGCAGCACCGCGAAGAAGCTGAACACGGTGAGATCGAAGAATTCGAGGCCGTTGCCGATCGTGATCGCGACAATCAGCTGACGATTGGACGGGGATGCGGCAACGTCGCCGACATGCCCGCCGAACATGCTGTCTGCTCGGGGCGCCTTCATGAAGGTATGTCTCCGTACTGGTTACGCGTGTCGTGTGCCCGGCCCGTTCGACGGCCTGCGCACGCAGTCTAGGCATTCAAAATACGCAGCCCGGAGCGACATTTTTCGATCGTGATAACGCACGGTTATCGCGTGCTTTCCCCGCCGCGACGCGGTGTAGGATACGAACGTCGCCACTGCCGCCGCGCCCCGCCTCGCCGTGAAACACCACCAGCTCCGGGCGCTTGCCGCCATCGCCGAACACGGCAGCCTGCGCGCGGCCGCGCGCGCGATCCATCTGTCTCAGCCCGCGCTGACGAAGGCGATTCGCGAACTCGAACTCGATCTCGGCGTGCCGCTCGTCACGCGCAATGCGCGCGGCGCGCAGCTCACGCGTTTCGGGCAGGCCGTCTACGCACGCGCGCGGCTGATCCTCGCGGAGATGCAGCACGCGCGCGACGACGTGATCCAGCTGTCGGGCGGCAAGGAAGGCGCGCTCGCATGCGCGCTGACGCCGCTGGTGTCGCTCGGCTTCCTGCCGGCCGCGCTCGACGCCTTTCGCCAGCGGATGCCGACGATCCGCCTCGACGTGCGGGAAGGGTTTCTCGACACCGCGCTGCCGCGGCTGCGCGACGGCTCGCTCGACTTCGTGATCGCGATCGTCGATGCGGCACGGCTGTCGCCGGAATTCACGTTCCGCCCGCTGCTCGAATCGGAACTGATCCTGATGACGCGCGCGAGCAATCCGCTGCGTCACTGCACGTCGCTCGCGCAGTTGCAGGACGCGCAATGGATCCTCAACACGTCGCCGGAAAGCATCGGCCGGCTGCTGCAGGACATGTTCGTCGCGCACGGCTATCCGGCGCCGCGGCCGATCGTCGAATGCACGTCGTTCAGCGCGGCGTTTTCGCTGTCGGTCCACACCGACACCGTGTCGTGCGTGCCGAAGCGCTTCATGGAAGTCGACTGGATCCGCGAGCGGATGGTCGCGATCGACGTGGCGGAAACGATTCCGTCCGTGTCGGTCGGCGTGCTCACGCGCCGCGATGCGCTGAACACGCTGGCCTGCGACTACCTGATCCACTGCTTCGTCGAAGCCGTGCGCCGGCACGATCGCGCGGCGCTGCTGTGGCGGTAGCGGCGCCGCTCAGGCGAACAGCGCGATGCACGGCGCGGCTCCGCACGGATAGGTGCCGAGCGCGCCGGTGAACCGCACGGGATTCGGGTCGGCCATCGTCGGCCAGGCGAGCAATAAGACGACCAGCAGGCAGCGGCACACGGTTGCCGCGACGATCAGCGCGAGGATCACGCGCGACGGATCATGCGCGCCGACATGGAGAAACGGCGCATATTCGGCTGTCTTGCCATGCGCGCGCGACCTTGTGGAGCCCGTTCGTCGGGTCGGGCGCATACCCGGCTCCAATGGGTGTGCCGAAAGCGCGTGACGGACACGACGAGCCCGAGCCCGCCGAACGGCAGTAGCCCGAGGATGGCCGCGCACACGGGCGGACGGGATGGATCGTCATGGGACGCCGGGCGTAAGCGGAAATGCGCCGTACCTCCGGCGATCGTACTCGCCGCCGGCGCGCGCGGCTATCGCGGAAACCCGTAGCGTCGCCGGGCGACGGCGCGCGTTCCACACGCGGGTTCCGGCCCGAATTGCAGCGGCACCGCAACGCACGAAATCCGTGCATCGTCCGGCGGCCCGGCCACGCGGGCCTGCCCGCCGCCGCTTCCTGCCGCGCGGGCTGCGCCGCGCGCCACGCGCAAACGTTACGCCGCGGTGGCGCGCACCATCGCGGCGCGGCGCCCGTTGCCGCGCCTCGCGGGCACGCGCGTTGCATCGGCGCATCTCGGTAGTCGACGCCCTTGGCAGCCCGCTGCGGAGGACTACACTAATCCTTAATGGGGTGCGGCCGGACAACCGCGCCCTCAGGGAGACGCCGCCATGAATCGGCCGCTGAATCGTATCCTGCCGCGCGTGACCGGTCCCGCATCGGTCTGGACGTGGGTCAAGTGGTCTTTGCTCGCCGCACTGCTGATCGCGGTGGCGATCGTTGCGCGGCTCGTGCAGACCGAGATCGAAACGTCCCGGATGCAGGCGCATTACCTGTCCGAACTCACCCGCGACGTCGGCTACACGATCGAAACGGGCCCGAGCGATCACATCCGCTTCCCCGCGAACGGCCCCTACGACCAGCGCCTCGGCTACGCGCTGCTTCCGGCATTCCAGCAGCGGCTGCTCGCGCGCGGTTTCGTCGTCGGCAAGCAGGCGCGCGATTCGCAGCGGATGCTGTCGCTCGGCGATCGCGGGTTGTTCCTCCCTTACGAAGAGAAGGACCAGGCCGGCCTGATGCTGTTCGATTCGACCGGCGCACCGCTGTTCGCGACCGTGTTCCCGCAGCGCGTGTACGCCGACTTCGACACGGTGCCGCGTGTGGTCGTCGATTCGCTGCTGTTCATCGAGGATCGCTATCTGCTCGACGCGAACGAGCCGAACCGCAACCCGGCGATCGACTGGGGCCGCTTCAGCCGCGCGCTCGCCGACCAGGCGCTGCACGTCGTCAACCGTCACCAGGCGCGCCCGGGCGGCAGCACGCTCGCGACGCAGATCGAGAAGTTCCGCCATTCGCCCGAAGGCCGCACCGCGACGCCGCCCGAAAAGCTGCGGCAGATCGCGTCCGCGTCGGTGCGCGCGTACCTGAACGGCCCGCAGACGATGCTCGCGCGCCGCACGATCGTCGTGCGCTACCTGAACTCGGTGCCGCTCGCCGCCCGGCCGCATGTCGGCGAAATCACCGGCATCGGCGACGGTCTCGCCGCGTGGTACGGCCGCGACTTCAACGACGTGAACCGGATCCTGTCCGCGCCGACGACCGGCGACAACATCGACGAACAGGGCAAGACGTTCCGCGAGGTGCTGTCGCTGATCATCGCGCAGCGCGCGCCGTCGTATTTCCTCAACCGCGGTTATCCGGCGCTGCAGAAGCTGACCGACAGCTATCTGCGGCTGCTGTCGAACGGCGGCGTGATTTCTCCCGCGCTGCGCGATGCCGCGCTCGCCGCGCAGATCGAGCGCAGCGCGCCGCCCGCCGCCGCGCACGTGCAGTCGTTCGTGTCGCGCAAGGCCGTGACGTCCGCGCGCGCATCGCTGCTGTCGGCGCTCGGCATCAGCGACCTGTACCAGCTCGACCAGCTCGACCTGCAGGCGACCAGCACGCTCGACAACGGCGTGCAGCAGGCCGTCGCCGAACGGCTCGCGCAGGCGTCGACGCGCGACGGCGCGCAGGCCGCCGGCCTGTACGGTTTCGAGATGCTCGCGCCGAAGGACGACCCGTCGCACCTCACGTACAGCTTCACGCTGTACGAACACCGCAACGGCGCGAACCTGCTGCGCGTGCAGACCGACAGCGTGAACCAGCCGTTCGACGTGAATCGCGGCGGCCGCATCAACCTCGGCTCGACCGCGAAGCTGCGCACGCTGATCACGTACCTGCAGATCGTGTCCGACCTGCATGCGCGTTACGCGAGCCTGTCGAACGCCGAGCTCGCGCGCGTGAAGCCCGACCCGATCGACCAGTTGTCGCGCTGGGCGCTCGACTACCTGTCGCATACGCGCGACCGCTCGCTGCAGGCGATGCTCGACGCGGCCGTCGAACGCAAGTACTCGGCGAGCCCCGACGTGTTCTACACGGGTGGCGGCGCGCAGGTGTTCTCGAACTTCGAAAAGTCGGACAACGGCCGCATCCTGACGCTGCACGCGGCGTTCGAGCACTCGGTCAACCTCGTGTTCGTGCGGCTGATGCGCGACATCGTCCACTACGAGATGCTGCAGGCGGCCGGCCCCTCGTCGTCGTGGCTCGGCGATCCCGACCAGCGCCGGCGTTACCTGCAGCAGTTCGTCGACGGCGAAAGCCAGGTCTACGTGAGGCGCTATTACACGCGCTACGCGGGCAAGGCACCCGACGATGCGCTCGCGCTGCTGCTGCGCGACGTGCGCAAGTCGCCGCCGAAGATCGCGACCGTACTGCGCAGCGTCGCGCCGAACGAATCGCTCGCCTGGTTCGATGCGCAGATGCGCGCGCAGCTGAAGGGCACGCCGGCCGCGACGCTGTCCGACGACGATCTTGCCGCGCTCTACGCGAAGTACGCGATCGGCCGCTTCAACCTCAACGACCGCGGTTATATCGCAAGCGTGCATCCGCTCGCGCTGTGGACGCTCAACTACCTGCGCGCGCACCCGGCGGCGTCGCTCGCCGAGGTCCAGCGCGACAGCCGCGATGCGCGTTTCTACACGTACTCGTGGCTGTACAAGACGCGCTACCACGCGACACAGGATCGGCGCATCCGCCGCATGGTCGAGCTGCGCGCGTACGCGGAGATCACGAAGTCGTGGCGCGCCCTCGGCTACCCGTTCGCGGAAGTCACGCCGTCCTATGCGGCGGCGATCGGCGCGTCGGGCGACCAGCCCGACGCACTCGCGAAACTGATCGGCCTGATCGCGAACGGCGGCCAGAAGGCGCCGACCGAGACGATCACGCGGCTCGACTTCGCGAAGGGCACGCCGTACGAAACGCGCTTCGTGCGCGCGGCCGCGCAACCGCAGCCGATGCTGCCGCCGGAGGTCGTCAACGTGGCGCACACGCTGCTGCGCGACGTCGTGCTGAACGGCACCGCGCGCCGCCTCGCGGGCGGCCTCACGCTACCCGACGGCAAGACGCTCCCGGTGTACGGCAAGACGGGGACGGGCGACCAGCGCTTCAACGTCTACGCGCGCGGCGCGCGGCTGATCGAGTCGCGCAAGGTCAACCGCAGCGGCACGTTCGTGTTCGTGATCGGCGACCGGTTCTTCGGGGTCCTGACGGCAACCGCGCACGAGCCGTACGCGGCCCGCTACGACTTCACGAGCGCGATGGCCGTTCAGTTGCTGAAGTCGATGGCACCGGCGCTCGCGCCGCTGATCGAGCGCCCGGCCGGCACCGGCACGCGGACGGCCGGCCCGGCGCCGCAAGCGGAAACGCCCGCGCCGGACGCCGCGTCGGCGCAACCGTCCTGATTCCCGATGACTGCACGACCGGTCGCGCCGCCGCGCGCAGCTCGGCGCGGGCGGCCATCGTCGTGCCCGGCGGGCGGCGCGTCGAGGTAGACATTCTCGAGACGGCAGACGTTGGCCGCCGCCGCACGGCGGCGGTTTCCGCGATCCAGCACGTCCGTCTCCCGGAGCGGCGCGCGCCTCGCACGACATCAGGGCGAACACCGTTGGCCAGGCCGATCCAAACGCGTACAGTAGCGCTCGCATGCGCCGCCCGCGACGTCGGGCGGCACGCGTCCCGCCCCTCGTCGACCCAGGAAAAACCATCATGCTCGAACTGCGTCCCGGCTGCGAATGCTGCGACAAGGACCTGCCGCCCGATTCGGCGGAGGCGCGCATCTGTACGTTCGAATGTACGTTCTGCGCGACCTGCGCCGACGACGTGCTGAAGGGTCGCTGCCCGAACTGCGGCGGCGACCTGGTCGCGCGCCCGCGCCGGCCGGCGAGCCTGCTCGCGAAATACCCGGCGTCGACGGAACGCGTCGTCAAGCCGGGCGGCTGCGCGAACGCCTGACGGCGCCGCGCCGCCCGCCTCTTTCCGTCACGACATCTCGATCCGCGCGCGCGTCACCGCGAGCAGCGACGCCATCGCGCGGCGCGCACCGTCCTCGTCGCGCACGCGGATCGCGTCGCTGACGGCCAGGTGCTCGGCGAGCGACGCGTTGTAGACGTCGGCCCGGCGCGCATTCAGGTGCAGTTGCGCCTCGAGCGTGCGGTCGATCAGCGTGCCGAGCGGCACCAGCAGTTCGTTGCCGCCGGCCTCGAGCACGCTCAGGTGAAAGCGCAGGTCGGCGCGCACCCATTCGTCGACGGTGCGTGCGGCGGCCATCGCGCGCGCCGCGCCGTCGATCGCGGCGAACGCTTCCGGCGTATGCGCGCGCGCGGCCAGCGCGGCCGCGTACGGCTCGATCATCTCGCGCATCTCCTGCAGCTTCAGCGCGAAGGCGAGCGGCGGCGCGACGCGCGCATACCAGTCGAGCAGGTCGGCATCGAGCAGGTTCCACGCACGGCGCGGCCGCACGCGCGTGCCGACCTTCGGCCGCGACTCGACGAGCCCCTTCGACGTCAGCGTGCGCAACGCCTCGCGCATCACCGTGCGGCTCACGCCGTACCTCTCCATCAGGTCGGGCTCCCTCGGCAGCAGCGATTCGGGCGGATGGTCGCCGCGCAGGATCGCCGTCGCCAGCTGGAAGGCCGTCTGTCCATGCAGGTCGCGTTGAATGGTCGTTCTCCGTTGATCCGGCAGGCCGGCTGCCCACTATCTGCACAATAATGCTATTAATACTATTTTTTATCGGGCTACGCTAGGATAACCGTGAAAGCACGCGACCGTGCGCCGCGCCCGAGCGGCCGCGCCGGTCAACCATGGAGACTCGCGTCATGAAAATCACCCGCCTCGAAACCTTTGTCGTCCCGCCGCGCTGGCTGTTCCTCAAGATCGAAACCGACGAGGGCATCGTCGGCTGGGGCGAGCCGGTCGTCGAAGGCCGCGCGCACACGGTCGAGGCCGCCGTGCAGGAGCTGGCCGACTACCTCGTCGGCCGCGACCCGCTGCTGATCGAAGACCACTGGCAGGTGATGTACCGCGCGGGCTTCTACCGCGGCGGCCCGATCACGATGAGCGCGATCGCCGGCGTCGACCAGGCGCTGTGGGACATCAAGGGCAAGCATCACGGCGTGCCGGTGCACGCGCTGCTGGGCGGCCAGGTGCGCGACCGCATCAAGGTGTATTCGTGGATCGGCGGCGACCGGCCGAGCGACGTCGCGAACAATGCGCGCGCGGTCGTCGAGCGCGGCTTCAAGGCCGTCAAGATGAACGGCTCCGAGGAACTGCAGATCGTCGATACCTACGACAAGGTCGAGCAGGTGATCGCGAACGTCTCGGCCGTGCGCGACGCGGTCGGCCCGCACGTCGGGATCGGCGTCGACTTCCACGGCCGCGTGCACAAGCCGATGGCGAAGGTGCTCGCGAAGGAGCTCGACCCGTACAAGCTGATGTTCATCGAGGAGCCGGTGCTGTCGGAGAACGCCGAGGCGCTGCGCGACATCGTCAACCAGACCAACACGCCGATCGCGCTCGGCGAACGGCTGTACTCGCGCTGGGACTTCAAGCACATCCTCGCGGGCGGCTACGTGGACATCATCCAGCCCGACGCATCGCACGCGGGCGGCATCACCGAGTGCCGCAAGATCGCGACGCTCGCGGAAAGCTACGACGTCGCGCTCGCGCTGCACTGCCCGCTCGGCCCGATCGCGCTCGCCGCGTGCCTGCAGCTCGACGCGGTCAGCTACAACGCATTCATCCAGGAACAAAGCCTCGGCATCCACTACAACCAGGGCAACGACCTGCTCGACTACCTGCGCAACCCCGAGGTGTTCCGCTACGAGGACGGCTTCGTCGCGATCCCGCAGGGCCCGGGGCTCGGCATCGACGTGAACGAGGAGAAGGTGCGCGAGATGGCGAAGACCGGCCACCGCTGGCGCAATCCGGTGTGGCGCCATGCGGACGGCAGTGTCGCCGAGTGGTAAGCGCGACGCCCACCGCGCGCGGCCGAGGCCCGCGCGGTACGCCCCGATGTCGGCACGGCCGCCCGACAGGCGGCCGTGCCTGCATGCGCGGCACCGTTGCGTGGCGCCGCGCGCAACGGGCCGTCAGCCGAGCGCCGCGAAGCCCGGCACGCTGAACGACAGCACGGCTGCCGCGACGAACACGCCGATCATCGTCATCCCCTCGAGATGCAGGATATTGCGGAACGTGTGCGCGTCCTCGGTCGACGCGGTGCGGCGCAGGCGCGGCAGCGCCGAGAAGCGGTTCAGGCCGCCGAGCACGAGCGCGAGCGCGACGAGCAGCAGCTTCAGCAACAGCACGCGCCCCCACGTGCTGCCGTCGAGCGGCGCGAGCGAGCCGCCGAGCCCGCGGATCGCGTTGAGCGCGCCCGTGCCGAGCACGAACACGACCGCGGCGATCGACGTGCGCGACAGGTGCTGGCCGATGCGGATCAGCGCGCCGCGCGCGACCGACGAGCCGAGTGCCGGCAGCACCGCGAGCCCGCCCGCGAGCACGAGGCCGCCCCACACCGCCGTCGCGAGCAGGTGCAGCGTCTGTACGCCGACCGCCGCGGACAGTGCGCCCGTATCGGCCGCATGGCCGAGGGAAGCCTTGCCGGCCGCGATCACGATCACCGCGAACCACAGCACCGCGTGTGCGACGGGGCCGTCCGGCTTCGCGAGCGCGACGATCGCGAGCACCAGGGCGCCGGCGAACGCGACGCTCCACGCAAAGCCCGTATGCGTCTGCATCAGCATGACCGGGATCGCGGCGAACGCGCCGCCAAGCCCCGCGCCGCTCATCGTCGCGGCCTCGTAGACGAGCCAGCCGAGATCCGCGAGCACCAGCGCCAGCGCCGCCGCGACCAGCGAATGTTGCGCGCGCAGCCACGCCGGATGCGACGGCGAGATGACCGGCCGTGCGCCGTCCTTGCCGAGCCACGCCTTGAGCAGCGCCGAGCCGACCGCCATCGCGAACGCGGCGTCCATCAGCGCCGCGAGCGCGACCTGACCGATCCACAAGCTGTCGAACTTCATCGCGCGCACCCTCCCGAAAGCGACGGGCCGGCGAGGCGGCAACGGGACGGACGGCGTGAGGAAGGCAACTGCACGGTAGAAAACGTCATTGATGAATCCGGAAACGGGAGAAATGACTGGACCAGCGGCGGAGGCGGCGCCGCGCGACCCGCGAGTGTACGGTCTTCGATGGGGAAAACGCACGCCGGTTCACACAGCGGCGTCGCAATACGCGTCAAATTGTCGCAAGTCGCAAACAGACAGGAACCGATGTCCTTTTGCCAAATAGCCGTCATTACCCATCGATGATAGAATGCCGCGTCGCAGCAGCCCGGCTGTCCTGCCGTCCATGCGCCGAGCCGATCGTAGCCCGGACAAGGTCCCCGACGAATAATCATGGAGTCTCGTGTGTCTTCAAGACGCCTCTTCCGTCCGCTGCTCGCCGTTCTGATGATCGGCGGCGCGGGCCTTATGAGCGCTGCCCAAGCGCAGACCAAGCCCACGGAGCAAGCGCACGCCCAGCAGGCGCCGCTCAAGGCACCCGATACCATGGCCGAGCGTGTGCGCGGCTGTACTGCATGCCACGGCGTCCACGGCCAGGGCACCGACAACGACTATTTCCCGCGTCTTGCCGGCAAGCCGGCCGAGTACCTGTACAACCAGCTCGTCAACTTCCGTGACGGCCGGCGCAAGTACCCGCCGATGAACTACCTGCTGACGTACCTGAACGACGACTACCTGCGCGAAATCGCCGAGCACTTCTCGGCCGAACGTCCGCCGTATCCGACGCCGGCGAAGCCGACGCTGCCGGCTGCGACGCTCGCACGCGGCAAGCAGCTCGTCACGCAGGGCGATCCGTCCCGCAAGCTGCCGGCCTGCGTGGCCTGCCACGGCGCAGGGCTGACCGGCATGCAGCCGGCGATCCCGGGCCTCGTCGGCCTGCACGCCGATTACCTGAGCGCGCAGCTCGGCGCCTGGCGCTCGGGCAACCGTCACGCGAAGGCACCGGATTGCATGCACGACATCGCGTCGAAGCTTTCCGACGAAGACGTGACGGCCGTGACCGCATGGCTCGCCGCGCAACCGGCGCCCGCCAACCCCGTGCCGGCCCCGGCGCGTTCGATGAAGACTCCGCTCGCCTGCGGCAGCGAACCGCAATAAGGCAAGGGAGACAGACACAATGAAACGCAAGTCCCTGTTTGCACTCTCGGCCGCCGCGATCGTCGCGGCCGCCGCCCTCGTGCCGGTCCTGTGGCCGGGCAACGACACGCTGCACGGCGCTTCCGCCGTCGCGGCCACGCCGGCCGACCAGGCCGCGCTGATCAAGAAGGGCGAATACCTCGCGCGCGTCGGCGACTGTATCGCGTGCCACACCGTGCGCGGCGGCAAGTCGTTCGCGGGCGGCCTGCCGATGGCGACGCCGTTCGGCACGATGTACACGCCGAACATCACGCCGGACGACCAGAACGGTATCGGCAAGTGGACGTCGGACGACTTCTACCGCGCGATGCACACGGGTCGCTCGAAGGACGGCAGCCTGCTCTACCCGGGCTTCCCGTTCGCGAGCTACACGAAGGTCACGCGCGCGGATTCGGACGCGATCTACGCGTACCTGCGCTCGGTCGCGCCGGTGTCGGTGCCGAGCCGTCCGCACGAACTGAAGTTCCCGTTCAACAACCGCAACCTGCTGATCGGCTGGCGCACGCTGTTCTTCAAGGAAGGCGAATACAAGCCGGATCCGACGAAGTCGGTCGAATGGAACCGCGGCGCGTACCTCGTCGAAGGCCTCGGCCACTGCTCGATGTGCCACACGTCGATCAACATGATGGGCGGCCCGGTGAGTTCGTCGGCGTTCGCCGGCGGCCTGATCCCGCTGCAGAACTGGTATGCGCCGTCGCTGACGAACGACAAGGAACTCGGCCTCGGCGACTGGCACGTGCAGGAGCTGTCCGACCTGCTGCAGGCCGGCGTGTCGCAGAAGGGCGCGGTGTTCGGCCCGATGGCGGACGTGGTCCACAACAGCCTGCAGTACATGACCGACGAAGATACGCGCGCGATGTCGACGTACCTGAAGTCGATCCCGCAGAAGGCTGAAGCGCCGAAGAACATGCAGTACGAGCCGTCGAAGCAATTCGGCAACGCGCTGTTCGACCAGGGCAAGAAGATCTACGCAGACAACTGCGCGACCTGCCACGCCGAAACCGGCGCGGGCAAGCCGCCTGCTTATCCGCCGCTCGCGGGCAACCACTCGATCATGATGGAATCGGCGGTCAACCCGATCCGCATGGTGCTGAATGGCGGCTATCCGCCGAGCACGTTCAAGAACCCGCGTCCGTACGGCATGCCGCCGTTCGCGCAGTCGCTGTCGAACCAGGAAGTCGCAGCTGTAGTAACGTACATCCGGATGTCGTGGGGCAACAACGGTACGCCGATCTCGCCGCAACAGGTGAGTGACCTGCGTTCCGCGCCGCTTGACTAAATAACGCGTGACGCAAACGGGGCGCGGCTGCGGGAAACCGCAGCCGCGCCCCTTTGCTTTTTGCGACGCCAGTCCCCGCGCGGGCCGCGCGAGGTGTCGCCGATCATAAAACTCAAGAGTGGTATCTATGTCTTTCGAATCTCTCGGCTTGGCCGAACCGCTGGTCAAGGCGGTCAACGAGCTCGGCTACACATCGCCGACCCCGATCCAGCAGCAGGCGATCCCTGCCGTCCTCGGCGGCGGCGACCTGCTCGCCGGCGCGCAAACGGGCACCGGCAAGACCGCCGGCTTCACGCTGCCGATCCTGCAACGCCTGCATACGTTCTACGCGGACAATCGCGGGGCGAAGCGCGCGGTGCGCGCGCTGATCCTCACGCCGACGCGCGAACTCGCCGCGCAGGTCGAGGAAAGCGTCCGTGCGTACAGCAAGTACCTGAAGCTGCGCTCGACCGTGATGTTCGGCGGCGTCAGCATCAATCCGCAGATCGATGCGCTCAAGCGCGGCGTCGACATCGTCGTCGCGACGCCGGGCCGCCTGCTCGACCACATGCAGCAGAAGACCATCGACCTGTCGGATCTCGACATCCTCGTGCTCGACGAAGCCGACCGGATGCTCGACATGGGCTTCATCCACGACATCAAGCGCGTGCTCGCGAAGCTGCCGCCGGAGCGCCAGAACCTGCTGTTCTCCGCCACCTTCTCCGACGAAATCAAGGCGCTCGCGGACAACCTGCTCGATTCGCCCGCGCTGATCGAGGTCGCACGCCGCAACACGACGGCCGAAAGCGTCGCGCAGAAGATCCACCCGGTCGACCGCGATCGCAAGCGCGAGCTGCTCACGCACCTGATCCGCGAACACAACTGGTTCCAGGTACTCGTGTTCACGCGCACCAAGCACGGCGCGAACCGGCTCGCCGAGCAGTTGACGAAGGACGGCATCAGCGCGATGGCGATCCACGGCAACAAGAGCCAGTCGGCCCGCACGCGCGCGCTGGCCGAGTTCAAGAACAGCACGCTGCAGGTGCTCGTCGCGACCGATATCGCCGCGCGCGGGATCGACATCGACCAGTTGCCGCACGTCGTCAACTTCGACCTGCCGAACGTGCCCGAGGATTACGTGCACCGGATCGGCCGCACGGGCCGCGCGGGCGCGACCGGCGAAGCCGTGTCGCTCGTGTGCGTCGACGAGAAGCAGTTGCTGCGCGACATCGAGCGGCTGATCAAGCGCGAGATTCCGCAGGAAGTGATCGCGGGCTTCGAACCCGATCCGAACGCGAAGCCGGAGCCGATCCAGCAGCGTCGCGGGCAACAGCCGCGCGGTGGTGGTAATGGCGGCGGCGGTGGCGGCGGCAATCGCCAGCCGCGGGCGGGCGGGTCAGGCCAGCCGGCCGCGAAACGCGACGGCAACGCGCAACCGAAAGCCTCGCAGCAGAAGGCCGCGAAGCCGCGCACGCAAGGCGGCGCCGGCGGTACCGGCGGACGTCCGGCGGGCGGCGGCAACAGCGCCCGCCCGGCGAACGGCAACGCCGCGCACCCGAACCGCAATCGTTCGTCGCGCAGCGGCCAGCGCGGTCACTGAAGCCGCGCGGCTGCGCGCCGCAGGTGCTCGACCTGGCGTTGCCAGCGTGCGAGCACCGCGGCGCGCTCCCCTTCCAGCGTGAACGTGACACCCGTCGCCAGTCGCGCATAGCCGACCCGCTGCGCATCGCCCCGCGCGATCGTCGCGGCGAATCCGGCGAGGCCGCCGAAGTCTCCTTCGAGCGGCGTCATCTTCAATTGCGCCTGAAAGAACGCTCCGTCCGCGACGAGCGTCAACGCGGCCGTGCGCCGCTGCGCGATCGCGCGCGCGGCCCGCGACTGCGGCCAAAGCGCGATCAGCAGCGTACGCGCATCGTGCGCATAGATCTCGCCGACGCCGAGCAGCGTCGTGCGCAACTGGCCGTCGTCGGTCGCGACGATCAGCGACGCGGCGAGGTCGGCATGACGCTCGAGCGCGGTGCCGTCGAACAGCGCCACGATGGCGGACGGCCACGCATCGAACGTCCATTGTTCGAGTGCGTGGCGATGGGTATCGGTCATGATGGCGTGGCCCTGGAGCGGATCGGACGAGGAAGCGCTAGCGTACGCGCGACGGGCCGTACCGCGTCGATCAGCGCAGGAAAACGTGCCGCGTGATCTTCGTGAGCGGATAGTGGACGCCCGGCTGGATCTTCGCGGGCAGGTCGAGCGGCTTGAGCAGCATCTTCACGCACATGTCGGCCGACAGGTTGCGACGCACGAGCGAATTGATGCGCGCGGCACGCTCGCGGTTGTACTGATTGTCGCCGACGCGATCGGGATAGCGGATCGCGAACACATGGCGCAGCGCGATCTCGGAATCCTCGTTCTTGATTTCCATCACGCGGCGCGCCAGCGCGCCGAGCACGGCGAGCCGGCCGTTGCCCTCGACCTGGTTGTACTTCTTGAAGAACTTGAAGAAGTGCTTGTAGTGACGCACTTCGTCGGTGCGGATGTTGTCGGTGATTTCCTTCAGCACCGGCTCGTCCGAGCACTCGTTGATCGCGCGATAAAGCGTGGCGGTACCCGTCTCGACGACGCAGCGCGCGACCATCTCGAGCGCGCGGGTCTTCTCGAACGCCTCGACCGAGCAGGTCTTCGAATACTCGGCGAAGAAATTCGCGAACGCGGTATCCCAGTCGAACTCGGGCCACACGTGCGCGATGTACGCCTTCAGCGCGCGGCCGTGCTGCAATTCTTCGTGCTCCCATGCATTGTTGAGCCATGCGGAGACTTCCGGATCGTCATTGAAGAAGGTGCTCAGATTGCTCGTGTAGAGATCCGAGCCGCTTTCGATGAACGACGACGCGCACAGCAGCAGCAGCAGATCCTCGTTCGCGGCGGCACGCTGACGATCGATCCGGTTCAGGTCGATGTCCTCGATACGCCACGGCATGACATGCGTCGTTTTCGTGTCCATGGTGGTGCGCTCCCAGTCGTCGCGCGGGGGCCGGCCCATGCCTTCGGCACAGGCGCCCGCCTTCCCGCAGGCGGCGTTTTACGTCGTTTATAGTGAATTGGTCCGGCCGAACCATGCTGGCATCTTAGCCGGACTTTGCGGTTCGTGCTCCAGAGCACTGACCATACCCGACAGGCGCAGTTCCGCGACGTCCGTTGCCGTTCGTTAGATGAGTCCTTCAAACCGCTTGCGCCCGGTCGACGGTACGGGGCCGCGCCAAACGAAACGGGCGGCCGTTCGGCCGCCCGTCGAGCACGCAAAACGGCGGCGATCCGTCAGAAACCGGCCGCCAGGCCGTCGCGCCGGCTGTCGCTCGCCGCCACGTAGCCGCGCTCGCGATCGTCGCGGTCGAGACGCCAGATGAACTGCCCCGAACCGAAATCCATGTAAGGATCGTCGATCGACTGGATCGTATGGCCGCGTGCGGCCAGGGCGTCGACGGTCGCGCGGTTCATCGTCGATTCGACGTCGAGCGTGAAGTCGCGGTTGACCTTCCAGCGCGGCGCATCGCACGCCGCCTGCGGCTGCTGCCCGTAGCCGAGCATCCGCACGACGGTCTGCAGATGGCCTTGCGGCTGCATGTCGCCGCCCATCACGCCGAAGCTCATCACGGCCTCGGTGCGGCCGTCGACTTCCTCCGTGACGAACGCCGGGATGATCGTGTGGAATGGCCGCTTGCCGCCCGCGACGACGTTCGGCGACGCCGGATCCATCGAGAAGCCGTGCCCGCGGTTCTGCAGCGCGATGCCGGTGCCCGGCACGACGAGCCCCGAACCGAAGCCCATGTAGTTCGACTGGATAAAGCTCACCATCATCCCGCGCTCGTCGGCGGCCGACAGGTAGATCGTGCCGCCCGAATGCGGCCGGCCGGCGCCGAAGTGCGTCGCGCGCGCGGGATCGATCAGCTTCGCGCGTTCGGCGAGATACGCGTCGTCGAGCATCTGCTCGGGCGTGACGTCCATCGCGCGCGGATCGGCGACGTAACGATAGACGTCCGCGAACGCGAGCTTCATCGCCTCGATCTGCAGATGCTGCGAGTCGACCGAATCGAGCGGCCATTCGGTCACGCCCGCCTGCTCGGCGATCCCGAGCGCGATCAGCGCGGCGATGCCCTGCCCGTTCGGCGGGATCTCGTGAATCGTGTGGCGGCCGAAGCGCTTGCCGATCGGCTCGACCCATTCCGGCCGGTACGCACGCAGGTCGGCTTCGGTCATCGCGCCGCCGCCTTCGCGCGCGAACGCGGCGATGCGCTCGGCGAGCGCGCCTTCGTAGAACGCCCGGGCGCCGTCCTTCGCCAGCGTGCGCAGCGTCTGCGCATGACCGGGCAGGCACACGCGTTCGCCGACGTGCGGCGCGCGGCCGTGCGGCATGAAAGTGTCCGCGAAGCCCGGCAGGCCCTGCAGTTCGGGCACGGCCGCGGCCCACTTGTGCGCGACGATCGGCGGCACCGCATAACCGCGCTCCGCGATCTCGATCGCCGGTTCGAGCAGGTCCGCGAACGGCAGCGAGCCGAATTTCGCGTGCAGCGCTTCCCAGCCCGCGATCACGCCCGGCACGGTCACGGTATCCCAGCCGCGCGTCGGCTTGTTCGCGAAGCCGTGCGCGTTCTCGCCGTGGCGCTTGCGGAAGTAGTCGACGTTCCATGCGGCCGGCGCGACGCCCGACGCATTCAGCCCGGACAGCCGCTCGCCGTCCCACACGAGCGCGAACGCGTCGCCGCCGAGGCCGCACGACACCGGTTCGACGACGGTGATCGCGGCCGCGGCGGCCAGCGCCGCGTCGACCGCATTGCCGCCCTTCCACAGCATCCGCAGGCCGGCCTGCGCGGCCAGCGGGTGCGACGTCGACACGACGTTGCGCGCGAATACCGGAATGCGGGTCGTCGGATACGGGTTGTGCCAGTTGAAGCCAGTCATCGATGCCACCTCGTCGAAAGCTGAGTGAACGCCCGCCCGCGTGCGCAGGCAATCCGCCATTGCAGCGCGATCAGCGCGATCGCACAAATTCATTTGTCACATGAATCCATGCTATTCCCGCATGAATTACGCGCCGCGACGCCCGCCGCGCCGGCCGAATGCCGTTGCCGCCCTTACAATACCCGCTCCGTCTCACGACACGACCATCGAGCCATGACCCGAGATCCCCGCCTCACCCTCAACGCGCGCCAGCAGGAATTGCTCGAATGGGTGCAGCGCGACGGCTTCGTGACCGTCGACGATCTCGCCGCGCACTTCGCCGTGACGCCGCAGACGATCCGCCGCGATGTGAACTGGCTCGCCGACCTGAACCTGCTGCGCCGCTACCACGGCGGCGCGAGCCTGCCGACCAGTTCGGAGAACGTGTCATACACCGCGCGCCAGCGGATGTTCCACGACGAGAAGCGGCGCATCGCGGCGCTCGCGGCGTCGCACATTCCCGACCAGGCGTCGTTGTTCATCAACCTCGGCACGACGACCGAGGAAGTCGCCCGCGCGCTGAATCGCCATCACGGGCTGCACGTGATCACGAACAACCTGAACGTCGCGTCGATGATGAGCGGCTATCCCGACTGCGAGGTACTGATCACGGGCGGCATCGTGCGGCCGTGGGACAAGGGCATCGTCGGTGAGCTCGCGATCGACTTCATCCGGCAGTTCAAGGTCGACTACGCGATCATCGGCACGTCGGCGATCGAGGCCGACGGCACGCTGCGCGACTTCGACACGCGCGAGGTGCGCGTGGCCGAGGCGATCATGCAGCATGCGCGCACGGTCTACCTCGTGACCGATCATTCGAAGGTCGGCCGCCCGGCGCTCGTGCGCCAGGGCCACCTGAGCCAGGTGCACGCGCTCTTCACCGACAAGCCGCTGCCGCCCGAGATGGCCGACACGGTGGCCGCGGCCGGCACCCAGGTGTACGTCGCGGAATGACGATCGCGATGCTGCACCGCACCTGAAACTTCAAGTGAAATCAAGAAGTTGGCGCCGCGCGCGAACCGCTTGCGGCCCCCGTTCCTGTCAAACGGAAAATTAACGGGGCACGATTTGTCGTTGCCCGCGCGCTCGACTAGACTCCAGTTCCCCGGCCCGTTCGCCTGATCCGCCTGTGCCAGGGCGGTGCGAACTGCAGGGCCGGCGAATGCAGCTTTTCCCCCCAAGCCATACCCCGCGGGGTATCGCGCGCCGGCGTTTGCGCCGGCTGCGCGGGCAGTCCGATTGCCATGGAGAGAACGATGCTGAGTCCGCATGAATTCGCCACGCTATTGCTTGTGAAGGACGCGCCTGATCAGCGCGATATGGATCGGGATGAACTGGACATCCTGCTCGAACAGCAGCTCGTTCGCTTGGAAGGGCTCGGCTCGGGACGCAAATACTGCGTGACCGAGACCGGCGACGCCGCGCTGCGATCCATCAAGTACCGCTATTCGTGACATTCCGCTGTTCCTGACCTGACCCGTCCGCGCGGCCGACTCCGGCCGCGCGGTCGTTTCCGCTTGCCCCGCCCGTTCGCCGCGGCCGGCTTCAACCGCCGCGCAGCGTCGGATCGACCGCCGCCCGCCAGCTGATGGCCTGCGCGCGCGCCCCGTTGAAATATGCGATCCAGCCGGCGCGCGCCGCCGCGTCAGGCGCCACATAGTGGGTCGAAAGTTCGTTTACGAACGCACAATAGTTCGCCTCGGTCAGCCCGCGATACCGCTTCGCCACATACGCGTCGTACAGCGTCGAGTAGACCGGCTGCGCGTCCGCGCCCCAGTCGCGCGCCGGACCGCCGCACGACGTCTGCAGGTCGACGAACGACGGCGCCCGCCAGTTGCCGGCGAGCGGCGGCGTGCCGGCGCTGCAGCCCGCCAGAAGGACGGCGCACACGCCGGTCCACATCCCAATACGCATGATTCACCTCGCGAAACGGTCGATTCCGCCAGTATCGTCCGGGATCGCGCCACGCGCTACTGGCCCCGCTTTTTCGAACTTTACTTTTTCGATTTCGTTCGTTAAATTTCGAATTCGAACATTTTTGTGTTCACTCTATTTCAACAGACGATAAGGACAGCAGGTGATCCAACCGAATCGCTACGATCTGCTCGTCGTCGGCGGCGGCATCAACGGCGCGGGCATCGCGCGCGATGCGGCCGGCCGCGGCCTGTCGGTCCTGCTCTGCGAGCAGGACGACCTCGCGTCGCACACGTCGTCGTCCAGCACGAAGCTGATTCACGGCGGCCTGCGTTACCTCGAGTACAACGAGTTCGGGCTGGTGCGCAAGGCGCTGCAGGAGCGCGAAACGCTGCTGCGCGCGGCGCCGCACATCATGTGGCCGCTGCGCTTCGTGATGCCGCACATGCCGAACCTGCGCCCGGCCTGGCTGATCCGCATCGGCCTGTTCCTCTACGATCACCTCGCGAAACGCGAACTGCTGCCCGGCTCGCGCGGCATCGACATGCGCCGCCACGCGGCCGGCGCGCCGCTGATCGACTCGATCAAGCGCGGTTTCGTCTATTCCGACGGCTGGGTCGACGATGCGCGCCTCGTCGTGCTGAACGCGATGGATGCGAAGGAGCGCGGCGCCGAGATCCTGACGCGCACCCGGCTCGTCTCCGCCGAACGCCGCGGCGACGAATGGGAAGCGCGGCTGCAGCACGCCGACGGCTCGATCCAGGTCGTGCATGCGCGCGCGATCGCGAACGCGGCCGGCCCGTGGGTCGGCGAAGTGCTGCACGGCGCGCTCGGCCGCGGCGCGCATCACAGCGTGCGGCTCGTGAAGGGCAGCCACATCATCACGCGCCGCCTGTTCGATCACGATCACGCATACATCTTCCAGAACCCGGACAAGCGGATCATCTTCGCGATTCCGTACGAGCACGACTTCACGCTGATCGGCACGACCGACGTCGAGTACACGAACGATCCCGCGAAAGTCGCGATCGATCGCGACGAGACGCAGTACCTGTGCGATTCGATCAACCGCTACTTCAAGCGCAAGATCTCGCCGGCCGACGTGCACTGGACCTACTCGGGCGTGCGCCCGCTACTCGAGGACGAGAACGCGGCGAACGCGTCGGCCGTCACGCGCGACTATCGCCTCGAGCTGGACGACGGCGCGGGCGCCCCGCTGCTGTCGGTGTTCGGCGGCAAGATCACGACGTTCCGCAAGCTCGCGGAAGAAGCCGGCGACATGCTGTGCCGCGCGCTCGGCCGCGACGCGAAAACCTGGACCGCCGGCGTCGCGCTGCCGGGCGGCGACATCGCGGACGCGAAGTTCGACGTATTCGCCGACGCGTTCGCCAAACGCCATCCGTGGCTGCCCGCCGCGCTCGCCCGCCGCTATGCGCGTGCGTACGGCACGCGTGCCGAGCGCGTGGTCGACGGCGCGAAGTCGCTCGCCGACCTCGGCGCCGAGATCGCGCCGGGCATCCACGAAGCCGAACTGCGCTACCTGCGCGACGCCGAATGGGCGACCTGCGCGCAGGACGTGCTGTGGCGCCGCTCGAAGCTCGGCCTGCACGTGACGCCGGGCACGCTCGACGCGGTGACGGCCGCGGTCGACGCATGGTTCGCCGCCGCGCACGCGCCGCACGCGTGATCCGGATGCTGTTGCAGTTGCCGTACCGACGTTGATTCACCGACGCGCCGCCCCACATGCGGCGCGCATCACAACTACGCCAATCCACGGATGGAGATGAGAGACATGCAGGACCAGTACATCCTCGCGCTTGACCAGGGCACCACGAGTTCCCGCGCGATGCTGTTCGATCGCCAGGGCAATATCGTTTCGATCGCCCAGAAGGAATTCGAACAGATCTACCCGCAACCCGGCTGGGTCGAGCACGACCCGCAGGAAATCTGGTCGACGCAAGCCGGCGTCGCCGCGGAAGCCGTCACGCGCACGGGCCTGAACGGCACGTCGATCGCCGCGATCGGCATCACCAACCAGCGCGAGACGACCATCGTCTGGGATCGCGAGACGGGCCAGCCCGTCTACAACGCGATCGTCTGGCAGGACCGCCGCACGGCCGACTTCTGCGACTCGCTGAAGAAGCAGGGGCTCGAGGCGAAGGTGCGCGCGAAGACCGGCCTGCCGATCGACTCGTACTTCTCCGCGACGAAGATCCGCTGGATCCTCGACAACGTGCCGGGCGCACGCGAGAAGGCGCGCCAGGGCAAGCTCGCGTTCGGCACCGTCGACAGCTGGCTCGTGTGGAACTTCACGAAGCACGAACTGCACGTGACCGACGTGACGAACGCATCGCGCACGATGCTGTTCAACATCCACACGCGCGAGTGGGACAGCGAGCTGCTCGAGCTGCTCGACATCCCGCGCAGCATGCTGCCGGAAGTGAAGGCGTCGTCGGAAATCTACGGCCACACGAAGACCACCGTGTTCGCGTCGAAGATCCCGCTCGCGGGCATCGCCGGCGACCAGCACGCGGCGCTGTTCGGCCAGATGTGCACGACGTCGGGCATGGTGAAGAACACCTACGGCACCGGCTGCTTCCTGATGATGAACACCGGCAACAAGCCGATCGAGTCGAAGAACAACCTCGTCACGACGATCGCGTGGCAGATCGGCGACGACGTGCAGTACGCGCTCGAAGGCAGCATCTTCATCGCGGGCGCGGTCGTGCAGTGGCTGCGCGACGGCGTCGGCATCATCAAGACGGCCGCGGAAATCGAAGCGCTCGCCGCGAGCGTGCCGCATACCGACGGCGTCTACCTTGTACCCGCGTTCGCAGGCCTCGGCGCGCCGCACTGGAACGCACGGGCGCGCGGTTCGGTATTCGGCGTCACGCGCGGCACGACCTCCGCGCATCTCGCGCGCGCGGCGCTCGACGCGATCGCGTACCAGTCGCTCGACGTGCTGGCCGCGATGGAAGCCGATTCGGGCATCAGCATCGGCGAGCTGCGCGTCGACGGCGGCGCAAGCGCGAACAACCTGCTGATGCAGTTCCAGGCCGACCTGCTCGGCGTCGATGCGGTGCGCCCGCAGATCACCGAGACGACCGCGCTCGGCGCGGCCTACCTCGCGGGCCTCGCGATCGGCTACTGGAAGAACCTCGACGAAGTGCGCGACCAGTGGCAGCTCGATCGCCGCTTCTCGCCGTCGATGCCGAAGGAGCAGGTCGATCGCTGCATGTCCGGCTGGCAACGCGCGGTGCGCGCCGCGAAGGCATGGGCCGACGACGCCCAGTAATCCTCCGGTATCCCAACGAAATACAACAACACCGGCGGACCGCGCCACGCGCGAGTCCGCCGCGACATACGAGAGACAACATGTCACCTTATATTGCAGAATTCATCGGCACGGCGATCCTCGTGCTGCTCGGCAACGGCGCGGTCGCAAACGTGCTGCTTGCAAAGACCAAGGGCAAGGGCGCGGACCTGATCGTGATCGTGATGGGCTGGGCGATGGCCGTGTTCGTCGCCGTGTACGTGACCGCGTCGTTCAGCGGCGCGCACCTTAACCCGATCGTCACGATCAGCCTCGCGCTCGCGGGCAAGTTCGCGTGGTCGAAAGTCGGCGGTTACGTCCTCGCGCAGATGCTCGGCGGGATGGCCGGCGCGCTGCTCGTGTGGCTCGCGTATCGCCAGCACTTCGCGAAGGAAGCCGATGCGGACCTGAAGCTCGCGGTGTTCTGCACGGCGCCGGCGATCCGCAGCGTCACGCACAACGTACTGACCGAAGCGATCTGCACGTTCGTGCTGATCCTCGGCGTGCTGTACCTCGCGTCGCCGCAGGTCGGCCTCGGCGCACTCGACGCGCTGCCCGTCGGCCTGCTCGTGCTGGGCATCGGCATCTCGCTCGGCGGCCCGACCGGCTATGCGATGAGCCCGGCGCGCGACCTGTCGCCGCGCATCATGCACGCGCTGCTGCCGATCCCCGGCAAGCGCGACAGCGACTGGCGCTATGCGTGGGTGCCCGTCGTCGGCCCGCTGCTCGGCGGCGCCGCGGCAGCCGGCCTGTATCTGCACCTGCACGCCACGATCTGATCGCGGCCTGAACGAAGCGCGTGGCGTTCGGCGCCGCGCGCTTCGTCCTTCTCTCGCCCCGCCCCCCCTTTTTGCTACCGGTCGCTCGCGGCCGTCACCCGCGATTTCCGCTTCACGTTCGTCTCCATGACGACGGCCGGCGTCACGTCGATCACGCGCTCGACCGGCATTCTCTCCAGCCGCATTTCCCAGACGAATCCCGATGCACGCCCGAAGCCGCTTGCGGCGGCGAGCCGCGCGATGCGCATCGGATGGGAGTGGATTTCCGCGTCCTCGTCGAGCACGCGCCCGCCCGTCGGCACGCCCTTCGACAACGGCGGCCGCGCGCCTGACAGGCGGGCCTCCGCACCGATCGGCACGACCCGGCCGCATCGGGCAAATTTGCCGAAACGTCACGCGGCGCGCGCATGAAAGCACGTATGATGGCGAATTGATCGGCGTCGCCGATTGTCCGCTTGTTCACCATCATGCTCGATCACCTCATCTGCGACTGCGACGGCGTGCTCGTCGACAGCGAAGTCATTGCCGACCGCGTGCTGCTCGACACGCTGTCCGCCACGTTCCCGAACCTCGATTTCGAAGCCGCCGCGAAATCGGCATTCGGCCAGCAGACGTCGCGCTTCCTCACCGGGATCGAATCCCGCTTCGGCATCGAGATGCCCGCGAACTTCATCGAGACCATCGAACACAACATCGAGGTCGCGCTCGCGCAATCGCTCGCACCGATCTCCGGCGTGCGCGATGCGCTGCTGAAGGTCACGCTGCCGGCGGCGGTCGTCTCGAACAGCCGGCTCGTGCGGGTGCGCAATTCGCTGAAGCGCGCGTCGCTCACCGAGATCTTCGGCGAGCGCGTGTTCAGCTCGGAACAGGTGGCACGACCGAAACCCTACCCCGACGTCTACCTGCACGCGGCGCAGACGCTCGGCGTCGCGCCGGCGCGCTGCATCGTCGTCGAGGACAGCGTATCGGGGTTGAATGCCGCGCGGGCGGCCGGGATGAAGACGATCGCGTTCGTCGGCGCGAGCCACATCCCCGACAATTACGCGGACGCGCTGCGCGCGATGGGCATCACACGGATCATGCGCAAGATGGACGAACTGCCGTCGCTCGTCGAGGCCGGCATGCGCGGCGAATTCGGCGACGTGCAGTCCTGAGATTCATGCAGGCCGGATCAGGTCGATCCGGCCCGCTACGGGTGCGCGAACGCACCCGCTTTCCCGTCACTCAGGCCGGCTCGCAGCAGCGCTCGCGCGCGGCCGCCAGCGCCTCGCGGAACTCGACGAGTTCCGCGATCGTCAGCATCGGCAGCCCGTGCCGTTGCGCGAAACGCTCGACGTCGTCGCCGCGCGTCATCGTGCCGTCGGGATTCATCAGCTCGCACAGCACGCCGGCCGGCTTCAGGCCCGCGAGGATCGACAGGTCGACCGTGCCTTCGGTGTGACCGCGGCGCGCGAGCACGCCGCCCGGTTGCGCACGCAACGGAAACACGTGGCCGGGGCGCACGATGTCGTGCGGCTTCGCGCCTTCCGCGATCGCCGCGCGGATCGTCGTCACGCGGTCGGCCGCCGACACACCGGTATGCACGCCTTCGCGCGCTTCGATCGACACCGTGAACGCGGTGCCGTTGCGGCTCTCGTTGGTCTGCACCATCGGCGGCAGCTCGAGCGCGCGCACCGTGTCGTCGGTCAGGCACAGGCACACGATGCCGCTGCACTCGCGGATCAGCAGCGCCATCGTCTCGGGCGTGATGCGCTCGGCGGCGACGATCAGGTCGGCTTCGTTCTCGCGGTCGTGGTCGTCCTGCAGCACGACCGCGCGGCCGGCGCGCATCGCGTCGAGCGCAGCGGCGATGCGCAGCGGCACCGGTTCGGAATCCAGCAATGGGAGATCGGCAAAGGCGTCGGCCGGTGCCGACGAACGGGACATCAAGGACATGTGAAACGCTCCTCGCAAATACGATTTGGGCGAAAAACGTTCCAGGGCATTGCAAACAGACAGAACGACAACCCGCTTCGCACGCATCGCGAAGCGGCCCTGACGGACATGACTATCTGCACATCTTCTCTCATCCGGACTATGACCGTCGGCTCTGGCATTCGACCAGATCTGCTGACCCCGCGCGGATGCGCGGGCGCTCGCGGGCTCGCCGGCTTACGCCAGCCTACCGCCGGTGGGGATTTTCGCCCCGCCCTGAAGACGCACTGATTGCCGGACGGGGGTTCCCCGTCAACGGCGGGCCAAGCATACAACAGCTGCGCACGAAGCGCAGCGCACCACACCTAAAACCTTACTGACGACTCCGTCTAACGGCATCGTCCGAACGGCCGACTCTCCGGCCGCACGCCCGCGAGACAACGGCAAAGCGGCCGTTGCGTCGCGCCCGCGCGGTCAGTGGGCCGCATGCGCCGCATCGGGCACGAGCCAGCGCGGCGGCACCTCGGGGCTCACCGTCACGCGAAACGCGCGCGCTTCGCTGTCGCCGGGGTTGCGCAGGCTGTACGGCTGGTCGGCATCGAACACGATCGCGTCGCCGGTCGCCAGCAACTGACGGCGGTCATGCACGCTGACTTCGAGCGTGCCTTCGCTGACGACGAGGTTGATCGTCGTGCCGGGGGCACGGCGCGCGCCGGGCTCCGTATGCAGCGGCGCGATCCGCAGTTCGTGGAATTCGGCCGCGGCCGGCTCGCCTTCCGGATACAGCGCGCGTGCGGAGAAACGCCCGTTCGAACTGACGACGCGCGACGCGCGCTCCGCCGCCAGGTGCTCGAAGCCGTTTACCGCGTGGCGGCGCAGGAACGCGGCGACCGACACCTTCAGCGCCGCGGCGATCTTGCAAAGCACCTTGATCGACGGCACGCTGCGCGCCGACTCGATCTGCGCGAGCATCGCGCGGGATACGCCGGACAGCCGCGCGAGCGCATCGAGCGACAATTGCCGCTCGGCGCGCAAACGCGCGAGGTTCACGCCGACGACCTGCTCGAGGGCGTCGAGCGACGCGGACGCGTGCAGGTCGGCCGCGTTGCCGGACTCGAAGGAAGACACGTCGCGCACGAGCGCCAGGGATGAAGACATAGCATTGCCTCCGGGCCGCCGTGCGGCCCTGCGTAGGGGGTAAGCCGGGATCGGAATCGGGTTGCGCCAGCCATGGCGCGTATCGAGACGCTATCACCCGGCCTGGCACGGGCAAACGAAGTTATCTTCACACCGTTATCAGCATTGCGGAGGAATGCGTTTCTCGCGAACCTTTTCCTGCCGCTATCGCGTCGCCGCCCGGCCCCGTGACGCGCTCACTGCGCTGCCGGCGCCGCGCCGCGTGCCGGGCCGCGCGCGTCGAGCCGCATCGCGAGCCACGTGACGACCAGCGCCGCGAACGTGACCGCGACGGCGACCCACGGCAGCGCGTCGAGCGCGAGGCCGTGCTCCAGCGCGAGGCCGCCGAGCCACGCGCCGCCGGCGTTGCCGACGTTGAACGCGCCGATGTTCAGCGTCGACGCGAGATGCGGCGCGCTCGCGGCCTTCTCGACCACGCGCGCCTGCAGCGGCGGCACCGTCGCGAACGCGGCGATCCCCCACACGAATACGGTGACGGCGGCCGCGACCGGCAGGTGGCTCGTCTTCGCGAACACGGCCATCACGGCCATCAGCGCGACGAGGATCGCGATCAGCGACGGCATCAGCGCGCGGTCGGCGAGCTTGCCGCCGAGCGTATTGCCGATCGTCAGCCCGGCGCCGAACAGCACGAGGATCAGCGCGACCGAACGCGGCGCGTAGCCCGACACGGTTTCGAGAATCGGCGCGATGTACGTGAACACGACGAACACGCCGCCGAAGCCGAGCACCGTCATCAGCAGCGCGAGCCACACCTGCGGCTCCTTCAGCACGCGCACTTCGTGGCCGAGGCCGACCGGCCCGCTGTCGTGGCGGTTCGGCACCAGCGCGGCCACGCCGCCGAGCGACAGCACGCCGAGCGCGGCGACGATCCAGAACGACGCGCGCCAGCCGAGCAACTGGCCGACGAAGGTGCCGAACGGCACGCCGAGCACGTTCGACAGCGTGAGCCCCGTGAACATCAGCGCGATCGCGCTCGCGCGCTTGTCGGCCGGCACGAGCGACGCGGCGACCACCGCGCCGATCCCGAAGAACGAGCCGTGCGCGAACGACGTGACGACGCGCGCGACCATCAGCATCGCGTAGCCGGATGCGGTCGCGCACAGCACGTTGCCGACGATGAAGATCGCCATCAGCAGTTGCAGCGCGGCCTTGCGCGGCATGCGGCTCGTGAGCACCGCGAGCAGCGGCGCGCCGACCGCCACGCCGAGCGCGTAGCCCGTGACGAGCAGGCCGGCCGACGGCAGCGACACGGCGAGGTCGTGCGCGACTTCGGGCAGCAGGCCCATGATGATGAATTCGGTGGTGCCGATGGCGAAGGCGCTGATCGCGAGCGCCAGTAACGGGATGGGCATGACGTTCTCCGGAAGGCGGCGGCCGCGGCGCCCGATCGGTGCCGCACCGCACAAGAAGCGGGATGTGCGCGCATTGTCCCGAAGACGCCTATATTTGATAATTGGCGTGACATTTGAACCATTTTCAAAAATTTCTGGAAAATCGCATGGACCGACTGGGCGATATCCGGCTGTTCGTCGAAGCCGCGGAGCTAGGCAGCCTGTCGGCCGCCGGGCGCAAGCTGAACCTCACGCCGGCCGCCGCGAGCGCGCGCCTCGCGAAGCTCGAGGCGAAGATCGCGACGCGGCTGTTCGAACGCTCGACGCGGCAGTTGCGGCTCACCGACGAGGGCAGGCTGTACCTGAACTGCTGCCGCCAGGCGCTGCAGGCGCTCGACGACGCGGACGCCATGCTGCAGGAAGGCCGCAACGTCGTCGGCGGCAAGGTGCGGCTGTCGTCGACGTCCGATTTCGGCCGCAACCAGCTGCTCGACTGGCTCGACGAATTCACGACGCTGCACCCCGACGTCACGTTCGCGCTGACGGCATCCGATTCGTCGTCGAACCTGTGGCAGGACGAGATCGACCTCGCGATCCGCTTCGCCGCGCCGCCGGACGGCGCGCTGATCGCCCGCCGGCTCGCCACCAACCGGCGCGTGCTGTGCGCAGCGCCGTCGTTCGTCGAGCGTCACGGCTCGCCGGCCGATCCGCACGATCTGGCCCGTTTTCCATGCAACGTGATCACGATCGCGTCCGGGCCGATGAACACCTGGCATTTCACGCGCGGCGACGAGGTGCAGATCCATACGGTGCCCGTGTCGACCGCGTTCGAGACCAACGACGGCGGCCTCACGCGCGAATGGACGCTGCGCGGCCACGGCATCGCGCTGAAGTCGCTGTGGGACATCGCCGACGACGTCCGCGCGGGCCGCCTGCGCGTGCTGCTGCCCGACTGGCGGCACCAGGACGCGCCGCTGCACGCGATCTATCACAGCAAGCGCTACATGGCGCCGCGCGTGCGCGTGCTGCTCGACTTCCTCGCCGAACGCTTCGCGCGCGAGGAAACCGCGCTCGACGACCTGCTGAACGCGTGCCGCTGACGGCCGGTTCCCGGCCTTTCAGGGGTCGGAACCTGACACCCGGCGTCGCGCGGCCGCAACCCGCCGCCCGTCCGGGGCGGCGCGAAAAGCTATAATGGAAGGCTTTTCCGACGGCCTTTCCTGCTCGCCGCGCGCATCCGCGTGCCGCGCACGGCCGTCCCGATTCACCCTTGACGACGCCCCCAGGTCAACCACTGCGAACGGCGAATCCCCATGACCAAGAAAGTTTACGTAAAGACCTTCGGCTGCCAGATGAACGAGTACGACTCGGACAAGATGGTGGACGTGCTCAACGCCGCCGAAGGCCTCGAGAAGACCGATACGCCCGAAGACGCGGACATCATCCTGTTCAACACCTGCTCGGTGCGTGAAAAGGCGCAGGAGAAGGTGTTCTCCGACCTCGGCCGCGTGCGCGAGCTGAAGGAAGCGAAGCCCGGCCTGCTGATCGGCGTCGGCGGCTGCGTCGCGAGCCAGGAAGGCGCGTCGATCGTGTCGCGCGCGCCGTACGTCGACCTCGTGTTCGGCCCGCAGACCCTGCACCGCCTGCCGCAGATGATCGACGCGCGCCGCGCGAGCGGCCGCGCGCAGGTCGACATCACGTTCCCGGAAATCGAGAAGTTCGACCACCTGCCGCCCGCGCGCGTCGAGGGGCCGAGCGCGTTCGTGTCGATCATGGAAGGGTGCTCGAAGTACTGCAGCTACTGCGTGGTGCCGTACACGCGCGGCGATGAAGTGTCGCGCCCGCTCGACGACGTGCTGACCGAAGTGGCCGGCCTCGCCGACCAGGGCGTGCGCGAAGTCACGCTGCTCGGCCAGAACGTGAACGCGTACCGCGGCGCGCTGGCGGCCGGCTCGTCCGACATCGCCGATTTCGCGACGCTGATCGAATACGTCGCCGACATCCCGGGCATCGAGCGGATCCGCTACACGACGTCGCACCCGAAGGAATTCACGCAGCGCCTGATCGACACCTACGCGAAGGTGCCGAAGCTCGTGAGCCACCTGCACCTGCCGGTCCAGCACGGCTCCGACCGCATCCTGATGGCGATGAAGCGCGGCTACACGGTGCTCGAATACAAGTCGGTGATCCGCAAGCTGCGCGCGATCCGCCCCGACCTGTCGCTGTCGACCGACATGATCGTCGGTTTCCCCGGCGAGACCGAGGACGATTTCGACAAGATGATGGCCCTGGTGCACGAGATGAGCTACGACACGAGCTTCTCGTTCATCTACAGCCCGCGCCCCGGCACGCCGGCCGCGAACCTGCACGACGACACGCCGCGCGACGTGAAGCTCAAACGCCTGCAACATCTGCAGGCGACCATCGAGGAGAACGTCGCACGCATCAGCCAGTCGATGGTCGGGAAGGTCGAGCGGATCCTCGTCGAGGGCCCGTCGCGCAAGGACCCGAACGAACTCGCGGGCCGCACCGAGAACAACCGGGTCGTGAATTTCCCGGCGCCGCTCGCCGCGCACCCGCGCCTGATCGGCCAGATGATCGACGTGCGGATCAACCATGCGTACCCGCATTCGCTGCGCGGCGAGCTCGTGCTCGTCAGCGGCGATGCGAGCGCGGCCACCCACTGATTGACGCTCAACAGGAGCCCGACGCTACTTTGAAGACCGTCCAAGCACTGGAATTCACTGCCCCGCGCGACGACAACGCGCGCCTCGCCAACCTCTGCGGCCCGCTCGACGAGAACCTGCGGCAGATCGAACAGGCGCTCGACGTCACGCTCGCGCGGCGCGGCCACCGGATCACGATCCGCGGGCGCGGCGCGAAGCTCGCGCTCGCCGCGCTCGAGAACTTCTACAACCGCGCGCGCGATCCGCTGTCGGTCGACGACATCCAGCTCGCGCTGGTCGAGGTGCGCCACACGACCGGCAACGGCCGCCAGGACACGCTCGACGTGCGCTTCCGCGGCGACCCCGACCATCCGTTCGACGAGCCCGTCGTGCAGCTCGACGCCAGCGAGCCAGACGAGGAACCCGCGCCGAAGCTGTACACGCGGCGCGCCGACCTGCGCGGCCGCACGCCCGCGCAGCGCGAGTACCTGAAGCAGATCCTGTCGCACGACGTGACGTTCGGCATCGGGCCGGCCGGCACCGGCAAGACCTACCTCGCGGTCGCGTGCGCGGTCGATGCGCTCGAGCGCGACCAGGTCAAGCGGATCGTGCTGACGCGCCCGGCCGTCGAGGCCGGCGAGCGGCTCGGCTTCCTGCCGGGCGATCTCGCGCAGAAGGTCGACCCGTACCTGCGCCCGCTGTACGACGCGCTGTACGACCTGCTCGGCTTCGACAAGACCGCGAAGATGTTCGAGCGCCAGATGATCGAGATCGCACCGCTCGCGTACATGCGCGGCCGCACGCTGAACCACGCGTTCATCATCCTCGACGAGGCGCAGAACACGACGCCCGAGCAGATGAAGATGTTCCTCACGCGGATCGGCTTCGGCTCGAAGGCCGTCGTGACCGGCGACACGAGCCAGGTCGACCTGCCGCGCGGCCACAAGAGCGGCCTCGTCGAGGCGCAGCAGGTGCTCGGCGGCGTGCGCGGCATCGCGCTCACGCGCTTCACGAGCGCGGACGTCGTGCGTCATCCGCTCGTCGCCCGCATCGTCGAGGCGTACGACGAGTTCCACGCACAGCATCAGGACGGCTGAGCGGCAGCCTGCCCTGCCCCCACCCTGCCGGCCCGGCCCGCCACACGGCGCGCCGGGCTTTTTTTGCCCGGTCGAATTCGGGTGGGATCGGCCGTTTGGTGTATCCTCGACGCGTCCCAATCGCCGTACGCGTCATGAAATCTTCCCGTTCCCGCAAGTCCGGTCGCGCCCAGTCCGCCGCGCCCGAATCCCCCCGTCTTTCGCTGTTCGACGCGAAGGGCAAGGCCCGCACCGTCAACGCACAGGGCCTGCGGATCGACTTCCCGGACGGCCGCAGCCTGATGTTCGACCTGTCGGGCAGCTCCGGCGACGCGGCCGTCGCGATCGTCGCGCAGCACAACGATCCGGCGATGCGCGCGAAGCTCGCGCTGCAGCCGGAGCACTACGACAGCGTAACGCTGCACGTGGGGGCCGAGCTCGCGCCGCGCGAGGACGACCACGACGACGCACCGCGCGCGCTGGAACTCGACCTGTCCGTGCAGTATGGCGACGAAATCACGAGCGACGTGCGCAAGACGCTGCCCAAGCGCAAGCTGATCGCCGAATGGATCGAGCCGGCGCTGTTCGCGAGCGCGCAGCTCACCGTGCGCTTCGTCGGCGAAGGCGAAGGGCGCACGCTGAACGCCGGCTACCGCCACAAGGACTATCCGACCAACGTGCTGACCTTCGCGTACGACGCGGCGCCCGACGGCACCGTGATCGGCGACCTCGTGCTGTGCTGCCCGGTCATCGAGAAGGAAGCGCACGAGCAGGGCAAGCCGCTCCTGGCCCACTACGCGCACCTGCTGGTGCACGGCGCGCTGCACGCGCAGGGCTACGACCACGAGACGAGCGACGAGGACGCGGCCGAAATGGAAGCGCTCGAAGTCGACATCCTCGCGAAGCTGGGCTTCCCGAACCCGTACCAGTAAGCCTTTCGCACGATGCGCAACGCCGCGATGCTCCCGCCCGCCTACCCGCCGTCGATCGGCGACGGGCGCCTGCTGACGGAAGACGAGCTCGCGGCCTCGCTCGCGCACACGATGCGCGACTGGGACGGCCGGCAGGATCTCTGGCTGTTCGGCTATGGCTCGCTGATCTGGAACCCCGGTCTCCCGACCGTCGCCGCCGTGCGCGGCAAGGTACACGGCTACCACCGCGGGCTCTACCTGTGGTCGCGCGTGAACCGCGGCACGCCCGAACGCCCGGGCCTCGTGCTCGCGCTCGATCGCGGCGGCTCGTGCTCGGGCATCGCGTTCCGGCTGTCGGGCCCGACCGCGCAGCCGCACCTCGAGACACTGTGGAAGCGCGAGATGCCGATGGGGTCGTACCGGCCCGCGTGGCTGCCCTGCACGCTCGAGAGCGGCGAACGCGTGAACGCGCTCGCGTTCGTGATGCGCCGCGACGTACCGACCTATACGGGCAAGCTGTCCGACACCGTCGTGAAGGAAGTGTTCAGCTGCGCGGCCGGCCGCTACGGCACGACGCTCGACTACGTGAGCCGCACGGTCGACGCGCTGCGCGCGAGCGGCATTCCCGATCGCGCGCTGGAAGGGTTGCTCGCACGATGCAAGTGACGCGATCCCGCACCGCCCGCGCATTCGAACGAGGCGCCCACCGATGAAACCGTCACGCTGGTCGCGCTGCAAGGTCGCCGCGCTGCTCGTCGCCGCGAGCGTCGCCTTGTCCGGCTGCGGGATCCTGGGCTGCGGCGGCGCCGCGACCAACGGAGCGGCCGCCGGCGGCTGCTCGGCCGGCATGCGCTTCTGAGCCCCCTTTCGCCCCCGTCTTCGACCGCGATCGCATGCGGCGGATTGCCGCCGATGCCAACCGGCCGGCCGGTCGTTTTCCCCGTTGCGCCGCCCCGTCCTGCCCGAACCTGTTTTTTGCGCTGCTGCGCCTTCGCCCTTTTCTGGGATAGGATGGACCCGAGGACGAGGTCGCGCCCGGCGCGGCCGTCCGCGAGCGGGGCCCGCGAGCCGCCCGCCCTGGCCGTGCGGCCGGGGTGACACGGTCGCGTCGTGCCCTTGGTGTATCCTTGCCTACTCCGTGACAGCGCGCCCCGGCATGACCCGGGCGCACCACCATGAACGATTCGTATCCCAGTCGTAAGCCAACCGACAAACCGCAAGAAAAGCGCTCGCTGCTCGAGCGCCTGACCGACTTCATCTCGCCCGAGCCCGAATCCCGCGGCGAGCTGCTGGAAATCCTCCAGGACGCCCACGAACGCAACCTGATCGACGCCGACTCGCTGTCGATGATCGAAGGCGTGTTCCAGGTCTCCGATCTGTGCGCCCGCGACATCATGGTGCCGCGCGCGCAGATGGACGCGATCAACATCGCCGACAAGCCCGAGGATTTCATCCCGTTCGTCCTCGAAAAGGCGCACTCGCGCTACCCCGTGTACGAGGAGAACCGCGACAACGTCATCGGCGTGCTGCTCGCGAAGGATCTGCTGCGCTTCTATGCCGAAGAAGAGTTCGACGTGCGCGGGATGCTGCGCCCGGCCGTGTTCATTCCGGAATCGAAGCGCCTGAACGTGCTGCTGCACGACTTCCGCGTGAACCGCAACCACCTCGCGATCGTCGTCGACGAATACGGCGGCGTGGCGGGCCTGATCACGATCGAGGACGTGCTCGAACAGATCGTCGGCGACATCGAGGACGAATACGACTTCGACGAAGAAGCCGGCAACATCATCTCGGGGCCGGACGGCCGCTTCCGCGTGCGTGCGCTCACCGAGATCGAACAGTTCAACGAGGCGTTCGGCACCGATTTCCCCGACGACGAAGTCGACACGATCGGCGGCCTGATCACCCATCATTTCGGACGCGTGCCGCATCGCGGCGAGAAGCTGCAGCTCGGCAACCTCGTGTTCGAGATCCAGCGCGGCGATGCACGCCAGGTGCATGTGCTGCTGGTGCGCCGCAACCCGCTCGCCAGCCGTCGCGCCGAAACCTCGCACGAAGACTGACCGTTCCGCGCCAGCCGCGTTTCCTTCAACCGCTCGCCCACTTCCGCTTCACATGGACGATCCGATCCCGTCCCGCCCGGCTGGCGGCCTCCTCGCGCCGGCGCCCGGTCGCGCGCTGCCGCGCTGGCACTACCCGGCCGCGCTGCTCGCGGGCGCGGCCAATACGCTCAGCTTCGCACCGACGCCGCACGGCGGCTGGCTGCAACTCGTCGTATTCGTCTGGTTTTTCGCGCAACTGACGCGCACGTCGAGCTGGCGCGGCGCCGCGCTCACCGGCGGCGCATTCGGCTTCGGCAACTTCATCAGCGGCATCTGGTGGCTCTACATCAGCATGCACGTGTACGGCGAGATGGCCGCGCCGCTCGCGGGCGGCGCGCTCGTGCTGTTCGCGCTGTACCTGTCGCTGTACCCGGCGTTCTCGGCCGGGCTGTGGTCGTTCTGCGCGGGCCATGCGTGGCATCGCCGTACCCCCGATCCACGTCCGTTCTCGCCGACCTGGCACGGCGCGTTCGCGTTCGCGAGCGCGTGGGCCTTCGGCGAATGGCTGCGCGGCACGCTGTTTACCGGCTTTCCGTGGCTCGCCAGCGGCTACCCGCAGGTCGACGGCCCGTTCGCGGGCTTCGCGCCGGTGGTCGGCGTATACGGGATCGCGTGGGTACTCGCGCTGTTCGCGGCGCTGGTCGTGCAGGCGCTCGTCGCCGCGCGCCCGGCGCCCGCGCGTGACAACGGCGCCGGGAGTGCCGGCGGCAACCCGCGCGTGCGCATCGCCGCGCCGGCCGGCGCGGCGGTCGCGCTCGTCGCGGCCGGCCTCGGGCTGTCGCAGGTCACGTGGACGGTGCCCGCGAATGCGCCGCTCACCGTGCGGCTGCTGCAGGGCAACGTGAAGCAGGACATCAAGTTCGAGCAGGAAGGCATCGACGCGGCGATCAAGATGTACCAGCGGATGATCATCGAGAAGCCGGCCGACCTGATCGTCACGCCGGAGACCGCGATCGCCGTGATGATCCAGGAACTGCCCGAGCCGTTCGCCGTCGCGATCCGCAAGTTCAGCGACACGACGGGCTCGGCCGTGCTGTTCGGCGCAGTCGGCGCGTCGGTGACCGAGGACGGCCACTACGTCGACTATACGAACAGCCTGTACGGCGTGACGCCGAACTCGCGCGACATCTATCACTACGACAAGCACCATCTCGTGCCCTTCGGCGAATTCATCCCGTGGGGTTTCCGATGGTTCGTCGACCTGATGAAGATGCCGCTCGGCGATTTCGCGCGCGGCGCGCCGGTGCAGAAGCCGTTCCTCGTGCACAACCAGCCCGTGATGGCCGACATCTGCTACGAGGACTTGTTCGGCGAGGAAATCGCCGCGACGATCCGCGACAACCCGCAGCCGCCCGGCGTGCTCGTCAACGTGACGAACCTCGCGTGGTTCGGCGACACGATCGCGCTCGACCAGCACCTGCAGATCGCGCGGATGCGCTCGCTCGAAACGGGCCGGCCGATGCTGCGCTCGACCAACACGGGGATGACCGCCGCGATCGACGCGCACGGGCGCGTGCTCGGCCAATTGAAGCCGTTCACGATCGGCTCGCTCGACGTGCGGATCGAAGGCACGAGCGGCTTCACGCCTTACGTGACGAGCGGCAACAACATCGTGCTCGCGGTGTCGTTCGTGCTGCTCGCGTTCGGCTTCACGTTCGGGCCGGGGCTGCGCCGGCGCAATGGCCGCAACAACGGCGGCGATCAACCCGAATGACGCAAGCGGCGGCCGGTGACCGCTTGCCGGCCGTTCAGGCCTGCCGGGCCGGCTGACCCGGTCGATCCGGCTGCGCGACGAGGCTGCGCAGGTCGCGACTCACCGCCTCCATCACCGGCTGCCACGCGTCGAACGCCGGCTGCCGGTACAACGTCGCGCTCGGATACCACGGGCTGTCCGTGCGTTCGAGCATCCACGGCCAGTGCGGATTCACGTCGAGCAGCACCCACGTGCGCGCCCCGAGCGCGCCCGCCAGGTGCGCGACCGACGTGCACACGGTCATCACCAGATCCAGCGCGCCGATGAATGCGGCCGTATCGTCGAAGCTCGTCAGCTCCGCCGTGAAATCCTCGATCGCGAAACCGGCCGCGCGCGCCGCCGCGACATCCGCGTACGCGCCCGGCTGCAGCGAATAAAACGCGACGCCGTCGATCCCGCGAAACGCGTCCGCATAGCGCTCGAGCCCGACGCGCCGAAACGGGTTGCGCTGGTGGCCCGCGCTGCCCGTCCACACGAGCCCGACCTTCAGCCGGCGCTCGCCCGCAAGCCGCGCGCGCCACGCATCGCGCGCGTGCGGATCGGCCCGCAGGTAAGGCACCGACGATCCGAGCGTCTCGTTCTCCATGCCGAGCATCAGCGGCAGGCCGATCAGCGGCACCTCGTAATCGAATGCCGGCAGCGCGTCGACGCCGCCGCCCGCACCGAATACGTCCACGTGCGCGCCAAGACTGCGCTGCATCAGCGTGCCGACCTGCGGGAACGTATTCCACGCGAGCCGGCCGCCTTCGCGATGCACGCGCTCGGCGAGCGGCGCGACGTAGCGGCAGAACTGCAGCACGTCGCCGAGCCCCTGTTCGCCCCATACCAGCAGCGTCTTGCCTGCCAGCGGCTCGCCCTGCCAGCGCGGACCCGGCAGCGCCGGCCGGCGGCCGCGCAGTTCGCCCGCGCCGTCCCAGCGCGCCTCGTGGCCGCGCCAGCCGGCCGCGTAGTTGCCGCGCACGAGCTGGATGATCGCGAGGTTGAAACGGAACGACGCGTCGTCGGGCGCCAGCTCGCATGCACGCGCCGCGTAACGCTCGGCATCGTCCCAGCGTTGCGCCTCCTTCATCGCCATCGCGACGTTGTTCATCGCGAGCGCGTTGCCGGGCGCGAGGTCGGCCAGCCGCGCGGCGCACGCGAGCGCGCCGTCGAGGTCGTGCGCCGCGATCCGCGCGACGACCAGATTGATCCACGCCTGCACGTCTTGCGGATCGTGCTTCACAGCCGCGTCGAGCAGCGCGATCTCCTCCGCGCGGTCGCCACCCGACAACCGCAGCGCGATCGCGAGGTTGTTGCGCAACGACGGCCGGCCCGCATCGATCGCCAGCGCCGCGCGGTACGGCGCGACGGCATCCGCGTGGCGGTCGGCCATCTGCAGCGCGTAACCGTGATTGAAGTACGCGGTCGCGCCCGGCCGCACGCGCGCCGCGCATTCGGCGAGCGCGAGCGCATCGGCCGTGCGCTGCCGCGCGACGAGCGTCGTCGTGAGCTGCGCGAGCGCATCGGCGTCGACCGCGTGCAGATGGGCGGCAGCGGCGAGCCACAGATCGTGCGCGGCGCGCTCGCCGCGCGCCTGCGCGTCGGCGGCCTGGCCGAGCAGCGCGAGCAGCGGCGGAAGCAGCGGAATGAGGAGGTCGGTCGGGTCGTCCATGCGATCGGCGTCGGCAAGCGGTGACGCGGCACGCGTGGCGCGCGCCGCAATATGCGCATCTTAACGCCCGCGCAAAGCGGCACGGCATGCGCGTCGCGACAACCCCGCGGGCGGCCGCACGGACCGCGCCGCCCGCTCGTGCGGCCCTTCCGGAAGCGCGCCGGCGGCGGCCTCGCCCGCGTTCCGGCCGCATCCGCTCGCCGATCCGGTAAAATTACGCGTTTCAGCACACTAACAAGCCGCGCCGCCGCGCGAGCCGACCCTCCGGGCCCCGCCCGGAGCGCCGCCCGCAACGGAGCGCCAGCGCCACGAAGGCTCTTCATGCTTACGTTTCAGCAAATCATCCTGACGCTGCAGTCCTACTGGGACAAGCAGGGTTGCGCCCTGCTCCAGCCCATCGACATGGAAGTCGGCGCGGGCACGTCGCACGTCCACACGTTCCTGCGCGCGGTCGGCCCCGAGCCGTGGCGCGCCGCGTACGTGCAGCCGTCGCGCCGCCCGAAGGACGGCCGCTACGGCGAGAACCCGAACCGCCTGCAGCACTACTACCAGTACCAGGTCGTGCTCAAGCCGGCGCCGGAAAACATCCTCGACCTGTACCTCGGCTCGCTCGAAGCGCTCGGCTTCGACCTGAAGCAGAACGACGTGCGCTTCGTCGAGGACGACTGGGAAAACCCGACGCTCGGCGCGTGGGGGCTCGGCTGGGAAGTGTGGCTGAACGGGATGGAAGTCACGCAGTTCACGTATTTCCAGGAAGTCGGCGGCCTCGAATGCAAGCCGGTGCTCGGCGAGATCACGTACGGCCTCGAACGCCTCGCGATGTACCTGCAGAAGGTCGAGAACGTGTACGACCTCGTGTGGACCGAGTGGGAAGAGCAGGGCCCGAACGGCCCCGAGCTGCGCCGCCTGTCGTATGGCGACGTGTACCACCAGAACGAGGTCGAGCAGTCGACCTACAACTTCGAGCACGCGAACGTCGACCTGCTGTTCACGTTCTTCAACAGCTACGAAGCGGAAGCGAAGAAGATGATCGACGCGCAGCTCGCGCTGCCCGCGTACGAGCTCGTGCTGAAGGCCGGCCACACGTTCAACCTGCTCGACGCCCGCGGCGCGATCTCGGTCACCGAGCGCGCGGCGTACATCGGCCGCATCCGCGCACTGTCGCGTCTCGTCGCGCAGGCTTACTACGACTCGCGCGAGAAGCTCGGCTTCCCGATGCTCGGCAACCCGCCGGGCGTGCCGGGCCTCACCACCGACGCCCAGGACGCCGCGCAGCCGGCATGGGCGCCGCCGCTCAAGGTCGAACGCAAGATCGATCAGGACTGACGAGACGAGAATCATTCCAACCATGACGCACAATCATCCCGCCCCCCTGCTCGTCGAACTGCTGACCGAAGAGCTGCCGCCGAAGGCCCTCGCGCGCCTCGGCGACGCATTCGCGGAAGGTCTCGCGCAACGCCTCGCGGCGCGCGACCTCGTCGAAGGCGAACTCGTGTTCGAACGCTACGCCACGCCGCGCCGCCTCGCCGTCGTCGTGCAGAACGTGCGCGCCGTCGCGCCTGACAAGCAGGTCCGCGAAAAAGTCCTGCCGGTGTCGGTCGCACTCGACGCCGAAGGCAAGCCGACGGCGCCGCTCGCGAAGAAGCTCGCGGCACTCGGCCACCCGAACCTGTCGATCGCCGATCTCGAGCGCGCGCAGGACGGCAAGGCCGAAGCGTTCTTCATCAACTACTCTGCGGCCGGCGCGACGCTCGCCGACGGCCTGCAGGCCGCGCTCGACGAAGCGCTCGCGAAGCTGCCGATCCCGAAGTTCATGACGTACCAGCGCCCGGACGGCTCCGACGTGAAGTTCGTGCGCCCGGTCCATCGCCTGACCGTGCTGCACGACGACCGCATCGTGCCCGTCACCGCGTTCGGCGTCGATGCCGGCGACACCACGCTCGGCCACCGCTTCCTGTCCGACGGCCTCGTCGCGATCCAGCATGCGCGCGCGTACGCCGACACGCTGCGCGACAAGGGCCGCGTGATCGCGCACTTCGCCGATCGCCGCGAAACGATCCGCACGCAACTGAACGAACACGCGAACGGCGATACCGTCGTGATGCCCGAATCGCTGCTCGACGAAGTGACGTCGCTGGTCGAATGGCCGGTCGTCTACCCGTGCCGCTTCGAGGACGAATTCCTGCAGGTTCCGCAGGAATGCCTGATCCTCACGATGCAGACGAACCAGAAGTATTTCGCGCTGACCGACGTCGCCGGCAAGCTGCGCTCGCGCTTCCTGATCGTGTCGAACATCGAGACGAAGACGCCGGGCGAGATCATCGAAGGCAACGAGCGCGTCGTGCGCCCGCGCCTCGCCGACGCGAAGTTCTTCTTCGAGCAGGACAAGAAGAAGCCGCTCGCCGACCGCGTGCCGCAACTCGCGAACGTCGTGTATCACAACAAGCTCGGCTCGGCGCTCGCGCGCGTCGAGCGCCTCGAGGCGCTGGCCGGCGAGATCGCGCCCGCGATCGGCGCCGACGCCGCGCACGCGAAGCGCGCCGCGCGCCTCGCGAAGGCCGACCTGCTGACCGACATGGTCGGCGAGTTCCCCGAACTGCAGGGCACGATGGGCACGTACTACGCGCGCCACGACGGCGAAGCCGACGACGTCGCGCTCGCGTGCGCCGAGCACTACCAGCCGCGCTTCTCCGGCGACGCGCTGCCGACCACGCCCGTGTCGACGGCCGTCGCGCTGGCCGACAAGCTCGAGACGATCGTCGGCATCTGGGGCATCGGCCTCGCGCCGACCGGCGAGAAGGACCCGTTCGCGCTGCGCCGCCACGCGCTCGGCGTGCTGCGCCTGCTGCTCGAGAAGCAGCTGCCGCTCGATCTCGTGTCGCTGCTGCGCACGGCCCACGCGCGCTTCGAAGGCGTGCCGGGCGTCGCCGAATCGACCGACGCGATCCTCGCGTTCTTCATGGATCGCCTGCGCGGCCTGCTGCGCGAGCGCGGTTATTCGGCCGGCGAAATCGACGCGGTGCTGAGCCTGAACCCGACGCGCGTCGACGATCTCGTCGCGCGCCTCGACGCGGTGCGCGAATTCACGCGCCTCGCGGAAGCCGAAGCGCTCGCGGCCGCGAACAAGCGGATCTCGAACATCCTGAAGAAGTCGGAAGGCGGCGCGAACGGCACGGTGCAGCCGGCGCTGCTCGTCGAGGCCGCCGAGAAGGCGCTGCACGAACAGCTCGCGGCCGTCACGCCGCACGTGCAGTCGCAGCTCGAGGCGCGCGCGTACACGGGCGCGCTGTCGGCGCTCGCCGCGCTGCGCGCGCCGGTCGACACGTTCTTCAACGACGTGATGGTCAATGCGGAAGATCCGGCACTGCGAGCCAACCGTCTCGCGCTGCTGTCCGCGCTGCACCAGCAGATGAACTGCGTCGCCGACATCTCGAAGCTCGCCGCATAAGGGCCGCACGATGCCGATCAGCCCCAACCGAAAGCTCGTCGTCCTCGACCGCGACGGCGTGATCAACGTCGATTCGGATGCGTTCATCAAGACGCCCGACGAATGGATCGCGCTGCCCGGCAGCCTCGAGGCGATCGCCCGGCTCAACCACGCGGGGTATCGCGTGGTCGTCGCGACCAACCAGTCCGGCATCGGTCGCGGGCTGTTCGACATGGCCGCGCTCAACGAAATGCACCTGAAGATGCATCGCGCGGCGGCCGCGGTCGGCGCGCGCATCGACGCGGTGTTCTTCTGCCCGCACACGGCCGAGGATCACTGCGACTGCCGCAAGCCGAAACCCGGCATGATGCAGATGGTCGCCGAGCGCTTCGAGATCGATCCCGGTCACACGCCGGTGGTCGGCGATTCGCTGCGCGACCTGCAGGCCGGCGTCGCGGTCGGCTTCCAGCCGCACCTCGTGCTGACCGGCAAGGGCAAGAAGACGCTCGCCGCGGGCAACCTGCCGCCCGGCACGAAGGTCCATGACGACCTGCGCGCGTTCGCGCTCGACTTTCTTTCACACGAACACGAGTGATGCGGCAGCCGCGCGCATCCTCCCTCACACCAGACTCACGCCGATGCGCTTCGTCCGCTCCCTGCTGCTGCTGATCTACTTCATCCTGTACACGGTGCCGTACGCCACCGCGTGCTTCATCGCGTTCCCGTTCATGCGCCCCGACGCACGCTACTGGATGGCCGCCGGCTGGTGCAAGTCGACCCTGTGGGTCGTGCGCTGGCTGAACGGCATCCGCTACCGGATCGAGGGGATGGAAAACCTGCCCGACGGCCCGGCCGTGCTGCTGTCGAAGCATCAGTCGGCGTGGGAGACGCTCGCGTTTCCGGCGCTGATGCCGAAGCCGCTCTGCTACGTGTTCAAGCGCGAGCTGCTGTACGTACCGTTCTTCGGCTGGGCGCTCGGCATGTTGCACATGGTCAACATCAACCGCAAGGAAGGCAAGAACGCGTTTGCGTCGGTGATCCGCCAGGGCAAGAAGCGCCTGTCGGAAGGCGCCTGGATGATCATGTTCCCCGAAGGCACGCGCACGCCGGTCGGCAAGCAGGGCAAGTACAAGACGGGCGGCGCACGCTTCGCGATCGAAACCGGCACGCCGGTCGTGCCGATCGCGCACAATGCAGGTCGGGTCTGGCCGCGCAACTCGTTCACGAAATTTCCGGGTATCGTCACCGTGTCGATCGGCAAGCCGATCCCCAGCGACGGGTTGACGCCCGATGCATTGAACTCGCAGGTCGAAGCATGGATCGAAGCGGAAATGCGCCGCATCGATCCCGATTCCTATCGCCAGGCGGGCAATGCCGGCACGCGCGATGCCGCGCGTGCCTGAAGCCCCCGGATTGCAGCCGTTGCGTACGACAAAAAGAAGCGAACTGATGAAACAGCGTCCGCGGCCACGGCCTGCCGTCGTGGCCCTCGATCATCGCCAGATGGATCTGCCGCTCTTCGACGGGCCGGCCGCCGCACCGTCGGCGCCCGCCGCGCCGCCGGCGCCGCCTGAAGCCGCTCCCACCGCCCCGCCCGCTCCGGGCGCGGCACCCGACCGCTCGCGCGTGCGCACGTTCGCGCTCGACAGCCGCGTGCTCGAATACCGGCTGAAGCGGTCGGCACGCCGTACGATCGGCTTCACGATCGACGGCAGCGGGCTGTCGATCACCGCGCCGCGCTGGGTCACGCTCGCCGACATCGAAGCGGCGATCTCGGAGAAGCAGCGCTGGATCTTCGCGAAGCTCGCGGAGTGGAAGACGCGCACCGAACAGCGCGCGCTGCCGCAGATCGACTGGCGCGACGGCGCGCAGCTGCCGTATCTCGGCAAGACGGTGACGATCGCGCTCGGCGCGGGCGCCGTCGCATTCGACGCCGATGCGCTGCGGCTGTCGCTGCCACTGCCCGTGCAGGCCGACATGCAGCAGATCAAGGATCGCGTGCAGGGCTGGCTGCAGGGCGAGGCGAAACGCATCTTCGGCGAACGCCTGCCGGTCTACGCGGAAAAACTCGGCGTCACGTATTCGATGTACGCGCTGTCGTCGGCCGCGACGCGCTGGGGCAGCTGCTCGAGCGACGGCAAGATCCGCCTGAACTGGCGGCTGATCCATTTCCCGATGTCGATCATCGACTACGTCGTCGCGCACGAGCTGTCGCACCTGCGCGAGATGAACCACAGCCCGGCCTTCTGGCAGACCGTCGAATCGATCTTCCCCGAGTTCCGCGAAGCGCGGCACACGCTCAAGCACCACCCGCCCGAGCTGCTGCCGTCGCTTTGACATGACGCGCGCGGCAGCGCCGTCGATGCAAAAGGGCGATGCGGGTCACCCCGCATCGCCCTTTTTGCCGCCATGCGCATCGCACGCAGCGGCCCGTTCGTCCGGCGCTTACTTCTTCTGGATGAACTCGATCTTGTAGCCGTCCGGATCCTCGACGAACGCGATCACGGTCGTGCCGTGATTCATCGGGCCTGCTTCGCGCGTGACCTTGCCGCCTTGCGCCTTGATCTTCTCGCACGCGGCGTACGCATCCTCGACCGCCACGGCCAGGTGGCCGAAGCCGTTGCCGAGATCGTAGGACGGCGTATCCCAGTTGTGGGTCAGCTCGATCACGGTGCCGGTGCGTTCGTCTTCGTAGCCGACGAACGCAAGCGTGAACTTGCCTTCCGGATAATCCTCGCGACGCAGCAGCTTCATGCCGAGCAATTCGGTGTAGAACTTGATCGAGCGGTCGAGATCGCCAACTCGCAGCATCGTATGCAGCAAACGCATGTCTTGTACTCCTGTGGGGACTTTCCAGAACCGGAAACTCTACCAGAGTCGGGTGAAACTCGCCGGGGGCGCCTAGCCGGGGGCGCCTAGACCGGGCGGCCGATACCGCGCATCGGGGCACGCGCGCAATGGCGGAAAACGGCACGGTCCGGCTCGCCCCGTCGATCGTGCCGATCGGGTAACATCCCTCCACTTCGCACCAAAAGCGGGCATGCCACGCACCACCCGAACGCGACCACCCACCCTTCCCTGACGCCACACTGCCGTGCGAAACCGCCAATTCGAGCGCGCCCGACGCGCCGCCCGCCCGGCCTCGCTGCCGCCGTCCCGATCGAGCGAGGCGCGCCGATGACCCCACTCGCCGCCGCCCACGTGCGCCGCGCGCTCGACCTGCGCGCCGCCGGCCTGATGTTGCTGCTGTGCGCGATCTGGGGCTTCCAGCAGGTCGCGATCAAGTACACGAACGCCGCGATCGCGCCGATGTTCCAGGCCGGGCTGCGCTCGGTGATCGCCGCCGCGCTGCTGTGGGGCTGGGCCCGCGCGCGCGGCACACCGCTGTTCCGGGCCGACGGCACGTTCGGCGCGGGCCTCGCGGCCGGTGCGCTGTTTGCCGGCGAATTCATCTGCGTGTTCTTCGGGCTCACGCTGACGAGCGCATCGCACATGGCGATCTTCCTGTACACGGCGCCGTGCTTCACCGCGCTCGGCCTGCACCTGTTCGCACCGGGCGAGCGGCTGCAGCGCACGCAATGGGCCGGCGTCGGCCTCGCGTTCGCCGGCATCGCGCTCGCGTTCGCGGACGGCTTCCTGACGCCGCGCGCGCCCGGCGCTTCGGTGCTGGCCGGGCTGGCCGGCGACGCGCTCGGGATTCTCGGCGGCGCGATGTGGGCCGCGACGACGGTCGTCGTGCGCTCGACGGCGCTCGCGCGGGCGAGCGCGAGCAAGACGCTGTTCTACCAGCTCGCGGTGTCGGCGGTCGTGCTGGTCGCGCTCGCCGCGCTGTTCGGCCAGGTGTCGTTCGCGCACGTGACGCCGATCGCGGTGGCGAGCCTCGCGTACCAGTCGGTGATCGTCGCGTTCGTCAGCTACCTGTCGTGGTTCTGGCTGCTGACGCGCTACAGTGCGTCGCGGCTGTCCGTCTTCACGTTCCTGTCGCCGCTGTTCGGCGTCGCGTTCGGCGTGCTGCTGCTCGGCGAGTCGGTCGGCTGGCGCTTCATGTCCGCGGCCGCGCTCGTGCTGGCCGGCATCGCGCTCGTCAACGCGCCGCCGCGCAGGCGGGCGTAGGCGACCGGCCACATACACGCGTGCAATGAAAAGGGCTGCCCGTCGGGCAGCCCTTTCGTCACCTGCGGTCCGGCTTCGCGCGCCGCGCGTCAGCCGGCCTTGCGCACTGCCGCGAGCGCCTGCGCGACGCCGACGTATTCGGCCACGCTCACGTCCTCGGCACGACGCGCGAGATCGAAACCGAGCGCATCGAAATCGATCGTCTGGCGATAGTCGCCGAGCGTGTTGCGCAGCATCTTGCGGCGCTGCGAGAACGCGGCGGTGACGATTTCGCCGAGCAGCACGGGATCGACGTCCGGCAGTTCGTGCGGCTCGTACGGAATCATCCGGACGATCGCCGAATCGACCTTCGGCGGCGGCTGGAACGATTCCGGCGGCACGTCGAGCATCTTTTCCATCACGTAGCGGTACTGCAGCATCACCGACAGGCGCGAGAACGCCTTCGTGCCGGGCTCCGCGACCATCCGTTCGACGACTTCGTTCTGCAGCATGAAATGCTGGTCGATGACCGCATCGGCGAACGTCATCAGGTGGAACAGCAGCGGGCTGGAAATGTTGTACGGCAGGTTGCCGACGATGCGCAGCGACGGCTGGTCGCCGGGCGCCGCCAGCGAACGGAAGTCGAACGCGAGCGCGTCGCCCGCATGCAGCTCGAGCAGCGCGCCGAAGCGCTGCTGCAGGCGGCCGATCAGGTCGCGGTCGAGCTCGACCGCGTGCAGCGGCGACTCGGGCGTCGCGAGGCGCTCGATCAGCGGCTCGGTCAGCGCGCCGAGCCCGGGGCCGATCTCGACCATGCGCTGGCCGCGCGCGGGGCCGATCGTCGCCACGATCGAATCGATCACGCCGTGATCGACGAGGAAGTTCTGCCCGAAGCGCTTGCGCGCGAAATGGCCTTGATGCTGTCTGCTGTTCGACATCGACTGAGTAAGACGAAAAATACGACGAAAGAGGTGAGGCCGCGTCAGGCCGCGCGGCGATGGCGCGCCATCGTGACGGCCGTATCGAGCGCGGCGATCATGCTGCCCGGATCGGCGCGACCCGTGCCGGCCAGATCGAGCGCGGTACCGTGATCGACCGACGTACGGATGATCGGCAGCCCGAGCGTCACGTTGATGCCCTCGCCGAAGGTCGCATACTTCAGCACGGGCAGGCCCTGGTCATGGAACATCGCGAGCACGCAATCGGCATCGGCCAGATGGCGCGGCTGGAACAGCGTGTCGGCCGGATACGGGCCGCGCGCGTCGATGCGCAGCGCGTTCGCACGGGCCAGCGCCGGCGCGATCACGTCGATCTCCTCGCGGCCGAGATAACCGTTCTCGCCCGCGTGCGGGTTCAGGCCCGTCACGAGGATGCGCGGCGCGGCGAGGCCGAAGTCGCGCCGCAGGTCGCGGTCGATGATCGCGAGCGTCTCGACGAGACCGTCGATCGTCAGCGCGGCGGACACATCCTTCAGCGGCAGGTGCGTCGTCGCGAGCGCGACGCGCAGCGGCTTGTCGCCGGTGCCCGCCAGCATCATCACGACGCGCGGCGTATGCGTGCGCTCCGCCAGGTATTCGGTATGGCCGGTAAACGGCACGCCCGCATCGTTGATCGTGCTCTTCTGCAGCGGCGCGGTCACGATCGCGTCGTACCGGCCGGCCAGCGCGCCGTCGATCGCCGCGTCGAGCAGCCCGAGCACGTACCGGCCGTTCGCCGCGTCCAGCGTACCTGCCCGCGCGGGCACGGCCAGCGCGTGGTGCGCAACCGATACCGGTGCGCCGCCGGCCAGCACGGTGCGCTCGGCGCCGACGGCCGCCGCACGCGCGTCGAGCAGCGCCGCATCGCCGAGCACGGTGAAATGCGCGTCGGGCCAGCGCTGCGCGGCGTCACGCAGCGCCTGCACGGTCAGCTCCGGGCCGACCCCCGCGGGTTCGCCGGTCGTGATCGCGATCTGCAGCGCGGGCGTGGTCATCCGAAGCTCGCTCAGTTCGCCGGGGCGACGCCGCCGATCTTGTACTGAACGTACGACGAATCGCGCAGTTCGCGCAGCCAGTCGGCGTAGGCCTGCTCGGCCTTGCGCTGGCCGATCGCCTGGCGGGCGATGTCCATCTGCTGCTGCACCGACCCTTCCGCTTCGCGGCGGTTCAGCACCTGGATCAGGTGGTAACCGTACTCGGTGCGGATCGGCTGGCTGACCTGGCCGTCCTGCAGGCTGTTCATCGCCCGCTCGAATTCCGGCACGGTCTCGCCCGGGCTGATCCAGCCGAGATCGCCGCCCTGCGACGCCGAACCGTCCTGCGAGTAGGTGCGCGCGAACTTCGCGAAATCGCCGCCGGCCTCGATCTGGTTGCGGATGTCGACCAGTTGCTGGCGCGCCTGGCCTTCCGACTTGCCTTCACCGACGCGCAGCAGGATGTGGCGCACGTGCGTCTGGACGATCTTCGGCGCGGCGGCGGTCGCACCCTGGCTCTGGCGGCGGTCGACGAGACGCACGATCTCGAAGCCGTCCGGCACGCGGATCAGCGTCGGGTTGACCTGGCCCGGGCGCAGCTTCGAGGCGGCGTCGACGACGTCGGCCGGCAGCGCGCTCGGCGCCTTGAAACCGAGGTCGCCGCCCTTCTTCGCGTCGTTCGCTTCCGAGTTGTTCTTCGCGAGGCGCTCGAAGTCGGCGCCGGACTTCGCCTGCTGCAGCAGCGCCTCGGCCTTCTTCTGCGCGGCCTCGATGTCGGCCTGCGGCGCGTTGGTCGGCGCCTTGATGAAGATGTGCTGGAAGCGCAGGTCCTGCTGCTGCGACGCGTTCGGCCCGCGCTGGCTCGCGATGTAGTTCGCGACTTCGGCGTCCGACACGGTGATCTTGCCGTCGACCTCGCGCTCGCGCAGCTTCGACAGCATCAGCTCGGTGCGTGCATCGCTCGTGAAGATGCTCCAGGGCACGCCTTGCGCCTCGAGACGCGCACGGTACTGGTCGAGCGTCATCCCGTTCGCCTGCGCGAGACGCTGCAGCGTGGACTGCACGGTCGCGTCGTCGATGCGGATGCCGTCGTCCTTCGCCTTCTGCACCTGGATACGCTCGAGCACCATCTGGTTCAGCACCTGCGCGCGCAGCTGGTCGGTCGGCGGCACGGGCGCGTTCTGCTGCTGCAGCCGGCGGGCGATCAGGCCGGCACGCTGGTCGAGTTCGCGGCCCGTGATCACGTCGTTGTTGACGACCGCGACGACTTCGTCGGCGAGCTGCGCACCTTGCGAACCGAGCGCCTGCGCCGCGGCCGGCGCGGCGGCGAGCAGCGCGGCGGACGCGGCGAGGCTGGACACGACTGCCGCGAAACGAAGGTTTTTCTTCATTGCCACTGAAACTCCATTGAAATCGTGCTGACCGGTGCAGACAAGCCGGCGTTACTCGTAGTTGCTGAAGCGGGACATCGGCGGCGGCGGCGGCGGCAGCGGCGTGTAGCCCGGCACCCCGGCGCGGAATGCCGACACGAGGCCGTTGTCGACGGTCGACAGGCCCTTGAGCGTCAGCTGCATCATGAATCGCGTCGACGAGTTCTGCTGTCCCGACGAATTGATGCCGTTCGCCGCCCGTTGCACCCCGACCCCGAGCGCCCAGCAATCCGCGTCGTATTGTAAGCCGACCAGACCGTCGACCACGCGATCGCCGGCCAGATCATAGTTGAAGCGGCCGATCGCATACAGGCGGCGCGTGAGCGGCCATTGCGCGGACACCAGGAACTGGTTGATCGGCTGGTTGTCGAGCGTGGTGTTCGTGCGCGTGTAGCGATAGCCGACGTTGATCACGCGGCGCTCGCCCGGGCTGTAGCCGAAACCGACGCTCGACTTCACGAGCTGGTTGTTGTTCTGGTTGTACTGGAACGCCGTCTCCGACATGAAGCCCGAGCCGAGCTTCAGCGCGGCGCCGACGATCAGGTCCGAATGGCGCGCCAGCACGGCGCTCTGCCCGGGGTTCAGCGTGACGCGCTGATCGGCGAAGTAGTACTGCTGCGCGATCACGAAACGCGCGCGCTCGTCGCCGGTGCGCGGATCGATGAAGCGCGACGTCAGGCCGGCCGTGATCCGGTTCGCGTCGGCGATCCGGTCGTTGCCGACGAACGTGTTCGGCTGGTAGATCTCCGCGAGGCCGAAATCCGATTCCGCGGTGTCGAACAGCGGCGCGTTCGACTGGTTGCGATACGGCGTGTACACGTAGTACAGGCGCGGCTCGAGGGTCTGGATGAAGTCCTGGCCGAACAGGCGCACCGAACGATCGAAGATCAGGCCCGAATCGAAGGTTACGGTCGGGATCGACTCGGTGAAGCGCTTCGGGTTGTTCGGCGTGGTCGACGACAGGTAGTTCAGGTCGTACGACGCGAAGTGATACTGGACCTTCGGCACGACGAAGTAGCCGGGGCCGTACACGCCGTACGCGATATACGGGTTGAAGACGATGCGGTCGCCTTCGGTCGCGTCGGCCGTCGTGATGCGGAACCGCGAATAATCGGCTTCCGCGCCGAAGTCGAAGCCGCCGACGTTGTACTTCGTGTACTTCACGTTCAACTGCGGCTCGCGGCTGTACGGCGCGATCGACGGCGGCAGCGTCTGCCAGTGCTGGTAGCGCGCGAGCACCGACCACGGACCGTTGTTGTACGTGAGGCCCGCCTCCTGCTGGTACAACGTCTGTGTCCCGTTGATGAACTGGTTCATCGAACCCAGTTGTTCGGGATACGTGTTGTCCGAGACCTTGTTGTAGTAGACGTAGCCGCCGAAACCGCCGCCGAAGTTCTGCTGGTGCTGCCAGTAGATCGCGTAGCGGTTGCGGTGCTCGAGCCGGTCGTCCGGCAGGTAGTTGGCCGTGAAGGTGCCCGAATACGACGGCGACAGGTAGCGGAACGTCGCCTCGGTCATCACGCCGCGCCGCGAGATGATGCGCGGCGTGAGGGTCAGGTCGCGGTTCGGCGCGATGTTGAAGTAGTACGGCAGCGTCAGCTCGAAGCCGTTGCTCGAGTTCACCGAGAACGTCGGCGGCAGCAGGCCGCTGCGCCGCTCGCCCGACAGCGGGAACGTCATCCACGGGCTCGCGAAGATCGGCACGCCCTGGAAGAACAGCACACCGTTGCGCGCGGTGCCTTCGTCGGCGCCCGTATCGAAGTCGAAGCGGCTGCCCTTGATGTACCACGCGGGGTTCGTCGAGCACTGGCACGCGGTGTAGGTGCCGTTGACGAACACCGAGCGCTCGTTGTCGACCATGTCGACGCGCTCGGCGCTGCCCGAGCCGCCCGTCATGTTGAAGTGGTACTTCGGCGCCGTCATGAAGCCCTGGTTCGCCTCGATCTTCAGGTGCGCCTCGGGGCCCGCGAACGACGTACCGCCATTGATCACCTTGACCTGGCCGTACGCATCGGCCATGTCGGTATCCTGATCGTAGTGGAGCGCGTCGGCCTTCACGACGGCGTCGCCGCGCCGCAGCTCGGCGGAGCCCTTGGCGGCAAGGTCCTGCTCGGCGGTGCCGCTCGTGTGGTCGGCGATCACGAAGGCGGCCGGCTTCGCGCCGTCCTTCAGCGGATGATCCTCGAGCTGGGGCGCGAGGCGCAGATCCCACGGCGAGTCGAGCGGCTGCGGCTGCGCGGCCGCACCCGACAGCTGCGCGTACGACACGGCCGGCACGAGGCCGGGCACGGCCAGGAGCGCGAGCGCGAGCCGCCGTTTGCGCGGCGCCCCGTCACCGGGGAAAACATTCGGGAATAGCGGTTTGGGCGGCATCTATCGTTTGGCGAATCGCCCCTTGTCAACCGCGCCTTCACGGCACATGCGCGCACGGCGGGCCGCACCGTCGCACCGCGACTGCGGCTGAGCGCAAACCGGGGAGGCGATCGGGCGGGCGGCGCGACAGGCAGCGGGCCTGCACGGCGGAAGCTGACGCGGGGCGCGTCAAAAAAGTCGTGGGGTATTATATGGCAAGACGTTCCCCCCTCCGCCGAGTTTCATGACGCCCCCATCCGCCGCATCCCAGCCCGACGCCCGCCTCGACGCCCTGACCGCGTGGCTGCAACCGCTCGCCGAGCGCTATGCCCTCGACCTGTCGACCCTCGCGCCCGCGTCGTCGGACGCCAGTTTCCGCCGCTATTTCCGTGTCGCCTCGGCCGCGAGCCCCGGCGGCACGCTGATCGCCGTCGATGCGCCGCCGCCCGAGAAGTGCCGGGAATTCGTCCAGGTTGCGCAGCTGCTCGCCGCGGCCGGCGACCACGTACCGGACGTGCTGGCCCACGATTTCGACGCGGGCTTCATGCTCGTGACGGACCTCGGCCGCACGTCGTACATCTCGGTGCTCGACCCGGCCGACCCGGTCGCCGCGCGGCCGCTGATGCGCGACGCGCTCGACGCGCTGATCCGCTTCCAGCTCACGTCGAAACCCGACGTGCTGCCGCCGTTCGACGAAGCGTTCCTGCGCCGCGAAATGGAGCTGCTGCCCGAATGGTTCGTCGGCCGTCATCTCGGCAAGCCCGTCACCGACGCGATGCGCGGCACGCTCGACCGCACGTTCGCGCTGCTGGTCGCGAGCGCCCATGCGCAGCCGCAGGGTTTCATGCTGCGCGATTTCATGCCGCGCAACCTGATGGTCTGCGAGCCGAATCCGGGGGTGCTCGACTTCCAGGACGCCGTCTACGGGCCGCTGACGTACGACGTCGTGTCGCTGCTGCGCGACGCGTTCGTCAGCTGGGACGAGGAGTTCGAGCTCGACTGCTTCGCGTACTACTGGGAAAAGGCGAAAAAGGCCGGCCTGCCGGTCGATCCCGATTTCGGCGAGTTCTACCGCCAGCTCGAATGGATGGGGCTGCAGCGCCACATCAAGGTTCTCGGCCTGTTCGCGCGCATCAACTACCGCGACGGCAAGCCGCACTACCTGAACGACCTGCCGCGCTTCCTGACCTATGCGCGCAAGGTCGCGCTGCGCTACCGCCCGCTCGTGCCGTTCGCGAAGCTGCTCGACGAGCTCGAGGGCAACGCGCCGGCCGACGTCGGCTATACGTTCTGACCGTCCTCACGCCCAGTCGAACATGAGCACTACCCTGACCACGGCGATGATCTTCGCCGCCGGGCGCGGCGAACGGATGCGCCCGCTGACCGACACCCGCCCGAAACCGCTGCTCGAAGCCGGCGGCAAGCCGCTGATCGTGTGGCAGATCGAGGCGCTCGCACGCGCGGGCATCGAGACGATCGTGATCAACCACGCGTGGCTCGGCGAGCAGATCGAAGCCGCGCTCGGCGACGGTTCGCGCTGGGGCGTGCGGCTCGCGTATTCCGCCGAGGGCGACGCGCTGGAAACGGCCGGCGGCATCGCGCAGGCGCTGCCGCTCATCGAGCGCGACGGGCAGCCGGCCGTGTTCGCGGCGGTCGCGGGCGACGTGTTCTGCGCATTCGACTACCGGACGCTCGCGCCCCGCGCGGCATACATGGCCGCGCTGGCCACGCCGACGATGCACCTCGTCATGGTGCCGAACCCGCCGTTCCATCCGGCCGGCGATTTCGTGCTCCGCGACGACGGCCGGCTGTCGCTCGCTGGCACGCCGCGCGTGACGTTCGGCAGCATCGGCGTGTACGACACGCGGATGTTCCGCGACATCGTGCCCGGCACGCACCGAGCGCTGGCGCCTTACTTCAAGACGACGATCGAGGCCGGACTTGCGACCGGCGAATTGTACGAAGGTATCTGGGAGAACGTCGGCACGCCCGCGCAGCTCGGCGAGCTCGACGCGCGGCTGCGCGCCGCGGGCTGACCGGACGGCGGGCCGCCCCGCACGACAGCGCGTCGTGCAGCGCCGCCCGTTGTTACACGGCCTCGGCCTCCTCGCCGCCGGCCGCCGCGCGCTGCTGCTGCAGCGCCCACATCTGCGCATACAACCCGTCCGCGCGCACCAGTTCGTCGTGCGTGCCGCGCTCGACGATCCGGCCGTGATCCATCACGAGGATCTGCTGCGCGTGCACGACCGTCGACAGCCGGTGCGCGATCACGAGCGTCGTGCGATGCCGCGCGATCTGGTCGAGTTCGTGCTGGATCGCGCGCTCCGAGCGCGAATCGAGCGCCGACGTCGCCTCGTCGAACAGCAGCACCGGCGGATCCTTCAGCAGCGTGCGCGCGATCGCGACGCGCTGCTTCTCGCCGCCCGACAGCTTCAGCCCGCGCTCGCCGACCGGCGTGTCATAGCCCTTCGGCAGGCTTTCGATGAAATCGTGGATGTGCGCGGCGCGCGCCGCCGCGACCACCTCGTCGCGCGTCGCGGTCGGCCGGCCGTACGCGATGTTGTAGTAGATCGAGTCGTTGAACAGCACGGTGTCCTGCGGCACGATCCCGATCGACGCGCGCAGCGAATCCTGCGTGACGTCGCGGATGTCCTGGCCGTCGATCCGGATCGCGCCGCCCGCCTGGCGGTCGAGATCGTAGAAACGGAACAGCAGGCGCGACAGCGTCGATTTCCCCGAACCGCTGTGGCCGACCACCGCGGTCGTCGTGCCCGCATCGATCGTGAACGTCACGTCGTGCAGGATCGGCCGCGCCGGCTCGTACGCGAAGTTCACGTGCTCGAAGCGCACCTGCGCGCCGGCCACCGCGAGCGGCCGCGCATCGGGCCGGTCGGCCACTTCCTTCGCGGCCGACAACAGCCCGAACATCCGGTCCATGTCGGTGAGGCTCTGCTTCAGCTCGCGATACACGACCCCGAGGAAGTTCAGCGGAATGTACAGCTGCAGCATGAACGTGTTGATCAGCACGAGATCGCCGAGCGTCAGCTTGCCCGCGAGCACGCCCTGCGTCGCGCGCCACAGGATGAACACCAGCCCGGTGCCGATGATCGCCTGCTGGCCGAAGTTCAGCACCGACAGCGAGTTCTGCGAGCGGATCGCGGCCTTGCGGTAGCGCTTGAGGTTCTCGTCGTAGCGCTGCGCCTCCCACTCCTCGTTGCCGAAGTACTTCACCGTCTCGTAGTTGATCAGCGAATCGATCGCCCGCGAGTTCGCGCGCGAATCGAGTTCGTTCATCGTGCGGCGGAAATGCGTGCGCCAGTTGGTGACCTTCACGGTAAACACGATGTACGTGACCAGCGCCGCGAACGTCACGTACGCGTAATAGGCCTCGTACTTGACCACGAAGAAGCCGAGTACGAGCCCGACCTCGACGAGCGTCGGGAGGATGCTGTACAGCGAATACGAAATGAGTTGCTGGATGCCGCGCGTGCCGCGTTCGATGTCGCGCGACATGCCGCCCGTCTGGCGTTCGAGATGGAACCGCAGCGACAGCCCGTGCAGGTGCCGGAACACCTGCAGCGCGAGCTGGCGCACCGCGCTTTCGGTGACCTTCGAAAACAGGATCTCGCGCAGCTCGGTGAACAGCGACGTCGACAGCCGCACGAGTGCATACGCGACGACCAGCAGCCCGACGCCACCCGCGAGCACGATGCCGGCCGACTGCTCGGCGCGCCCGAGCGCGGTGATCTGCTGCACGTAGGACAGGTGGTCGACGATGCGCTTCATCACGATCGGCACGCCGAGGTTCGCGACCTTCGCGCCGATCAGGCAGCCGAGCGCGAGCGCGACGCGCCATTTGTAGGTGGCCAGGTACGGCAGCAGCGACCGGATGGTCTGCCAGTCGTTGCGAGGCCCGGTCGAAGCCGGCGCGGGCTCGCCGGAAGCAGGAAATCGGCGCATGGGGGAGTCTCTGTGGCGAGGCACGGCACGTGGTTCGACGGCCGGCTCGCGCGCTTTCTCGTACAATTTGCGAACGTTGTATTGTCGCAGAAGCCGCTTCGCGCCGCTGCCGGCGGCCTCGCCGGCCCGCCTGCGCGCGGCGGCCCATTTATTACAGGATGAAAGCCCCCGCCATGACCGATTCGACCCTCGAACTCCCGCAGAAGCAGCCCGCGCTGCGCGTCGTCCCGCAGCCGCACGACGCGAACGTCCACGGCGACGTGTTCGGCGGATGGATCATGTCGCAGGTCGACATCGCCGGCTCGATCCCCGCGAGCCAGCGCGCGAACGGCCGCGTCGCGACGGTCGCGGTCAACTCGTTCGTGTTCAAGCAGCCGGTGTTCGTCGGCGACCTGCTGAGCTTCTACGCCACCATCATGCGCACCGGCAACACGTCGATCACGGTCGACGTCGAGGTGTACGCGCAGCGCATGCGCCTGATGGGCGAAGTCGTGAAGGTCACCGAAGCGACGCTCACGTACGTCGCGACCGGCACGGACCGCAAGCCGCGGCAACTGCCGCCGCTCTGACCGGCGCGCGCCGCGGCCGCGCGGCGCACGGCCGCGTCAGTGCGTGGCCGTCAGCCCGAACTCCCGCATCGCGGGCAGGAAATCGTGATTCAGCTTCGGCTTGCGCGACAGCTTCACCAGCACGTAGCGCTGGAACGGCGCGAGCCGCTGCCACTGCGCGAGCGCGGGCGCGGTCAGCCCGGCCAGCGCGCTCTGCTGCACGAGCGATTCCGGCACCGCGTCGACGGTGCGCCAGGCCGGCTGCTCGTCCGGCTGGAACCATGACGGTTCCAGATCCGCATGCGTGCGCAGCATTTCGAACAGCGCATGATCGAAGTTGGGCTCGATCGCGGTGTCGTCGTCGGCCGGGAAGCGCGCGAGCAGCTTGCGGTCCTCGAGCGGCAACAATTGCCACTGTTCGAGCGAAATCCGCAGACCGAAGCGGTCGAGATTGAAACGCACGATCATCGGGATGTACGTGAAGTTTTCCGACGAATCGTGTTCGAAGTTGAAGAGCAACGGAGCGTCGCTGAGTCCCATGGTCGTTACCTGACGTGGCGGATGCCGGCGCGGCCGGCCTGCCTGGGGTATTTTAGAACCTCTGCGCGCGGGCGGCGGCACGATTGTCGCCGGCCGTGCCTCGAATCAACGGGAGTGCTCGTGAATCCGACCAAGATCGATCAACCGCGCGACGCACTGCGCGACGAACCGCGCGGCGCGATCGAACTGCCCGTGCGCCGCACGCGCGGCGGCACCGTGGAAACCGCGCACGACCACGTGGGCCAGGAATGGCCGGTCGCGCTGGTGTTCAACGGTATTTCGCACGCGGTGATGATGTGTACGCCGTGCGACCTCGAGGCGTTCGCGGTCGGCTTCGCGATCTCGGAAGGGATCGTCGCGCGCGGCAGCGACATCAAGGACATCGAGGTGATCCTGCACGCCGATGCACCGCTGCCGCATGCGGAAGTGCATCTGGAGGTCGTCCAGCAGGCATTCGCCGCGCTGAAGGACCGGCGCCGCGCGCTCGCCGGGCGCACCGGCTGCGGCGTATGCGGGATCGAAAGCATCGACCTGCTCGACCTCGCGCCGGAGCGCGTGCCCGACACCGGCTTTCTGGCACGCCTCGCGCCCGACGCGCTCGCGCGCGCGGCGCACGGGCTGCCGGCGCACCAGGCGCTCACGAAACTGACCGGCGGCCTGCACGCGGCCGCGTGGTGCGATGCAACAGGCGCGATCCGGATGGCATTCGAGGATGTCGGCCGCCACAACGCGCTCGACAAGCTGATCGGCTCGCTCGTGCTGTCGCGCGCCGACGCCACCGACGGTTTCGTGTTCCTGTCGAGCCGCGCGAGCTACGAGCTGGTGCGCAAGGCCGCGCGAGTGGGCATCCCGCTGGTCGCGACGATCTCCGCGCCGTCGTCGCTCGCGATCGAGATCGCGAAGGCGGCCGGCCTGCGGCTCGTCAGCTTCTGCCGCGAAACCGGCTACGTCGACTACGGCACGGTGTGACCGCAAGCGCGGGCGCGGGCCGGCGATCCGCCGCCGGCACGGCCTGCTCCGTCAATCGAACTGACGAAAATCCGGCTTGCGCTTCTCGAAGAACGCCGTCATCGCCTCGCGCGCTTCCGGCGCGCGCAGCATCGCGGCGAAGTGGCCCGCTTCCTCGGCCATCCGCGCCGACGTCGCCACGCCGCCCGTCTCCTTCAGCAGCGCCTTCGTCACCCGCAGCGACGACGCCGGCAGCGCCGCGAGCTTGGCCGCCTGCTTCGCCGCGAACGCGTCGAGCTCGGCCGCCGGCAGCACGCGGTTGACGATGCCGATCCGGTGCGCTTCCAGCGCGTCGAACGCCTCGCCGAGCAGCAGCTTCTCGGCGGCGATCTGATGGCCGGCCAGGCGCGGCAGCAGCACGCTCGACGCGGCTTCCGGGCACAGCCCGAGCTGCGCGAACGGCAGCGAGAACGTCGCGGTGTCGGCCGCGTAGACCAGATCGCAGTGCAGCAGCATCGTCACGCCGACGCCGATCGCGAGGCCCGGCACCGCGGCCACGATCGGCTTGCTCGCGCTGCTGATCCGCGCGAGAAACTGGAACACCGACGCGGTGTCGTCCTTCGGCGGCGACTTCAGGAAATCCTCGAGATCGTTCCCCGCGCTGAAATTGCCGTCGCTGCCGCGCAGCAGGATCACGCGGATCGCCTTGTCTTCCTGCGCGTCGGCGAGCGCATCGGCCATCGTCTGGTACATCGCCGCCGTCAGCGCGTTCTTCTTCGCCGGGCGCGCGATCGTGATCGTCATCACGCCTTCGGCGCGTTCCACTTGAATTTCGGCCACAACCGTCTCCTTGACTTTCCTCTATCGGAATGAAAAAACGGTGCGCGAGCTCGTGGCCCGCGCACCGTCGTCGCCTTTCGTCGCGTCCCGCTTACAGGCGTTCGATGATGCCCGCGGCGCCCATGCCGGTGCCGACGCACATCGTGACCATCCCGTACTTCAGGTTGCGGCGGCGCAGGCCGTGCACGACGGTCGCCGCGCGGATCGCGCCGGTCGCGCCGAGCGGGTGGCCGAGCGCGATCGCGCCGCCCATCGGGTTGACCTTCGACGGGTCGAGACCGAGATCGCGCATCACCGCCAGCGACTGCGCGGCGAATGCCTCGTTCAGCTCGATCCAGTCGAGATCGTCCTGCTTCAGGCCGGCGGCCTTCAGCGCGGCCGGAATCGCTTCCTTCGGGCCGATCCCCATGATTTCCGGCGGCACGCCGCGCACCGCGAAGCTCACGAAGCGCGCGAGCGGCGTCAGGTTGAATTCCTTCAGCACCTTCTCCGACACGACGAGCAGCGCGCCCGCGCCGTCCGACGTCTGCGAGCTGTTGCCGGCCGTGACCGAACCCTTGTTCGCGAACACCGTGCGCAGCTTCGCGAGGCCTTCGAGCGACGTGTCCGCGCGCGGACCTTCGTCGAGCTTGATCTCGCGCGTCTTCACGTCGACTTCGCCGGTCGCGAGGTTCGGGAAACGCTCGCTGATCGTGTACGCGGCGATCTCGTCGTTGAACTCGCCGGCCTGCTGCGCGGCCAGTGCCTTGCGGTGCGACTCGACCGAGAACGCGTCCTGGTCGTCGCGGCTCACCTTCCACTGCTCGGCGACGCGCTCGGCCGTCAGGCCCATCCCGTACGCGATGCCGAAGTCTTCGCTGCGATCGAAGATGTGCGGCGACATCGACGGCTTGTTGCCCATCATCGGCACCATGCTCATCGATTCGCAGCCGCCCGCGAGCAGCGCGTCCGACTCGCCGACGCGGATGCGGTCGGCCGCCATCGCGAGCGCGGTGATGCCCGACGCGCAGAAGCGGTTGACCGTCACGCCGCCGACCGTCTGCGGCAGGCCCGCGAGCAGCGCGCCCATGCGCGCGACGTTCAGGCCCTGCTCGGCTTCGGGAATCGCGCAGCCGATGATCGCGTCCTCGATCACCTTCGTGTCGAGGCCCGGCACCTGCGCGACCGCCGACCTGATCGCGTGAACCAGCAGCTCGTCGGGGCGCGTGTTCTTGAAGACACCGCGCGGAGCCTTGCCGATCGGGGTGCGGCTGGCGGCGACGATGTATGCGTCTTGCAGTTGTTTGCTCATTTCAGACTCCTTGTCTGCTCGCTCAGTTACGCACCGGCTTGCCGGTCTGCAACATGCCCATGATCCGTTCCTGCGTCTTCTGCGTGCCGAGCAGCTCGACGAACGCGCGGCGCTCCAGCGCGAGCAGCCACTGCTCGTCGACGAGGCTGCCGGCTTCGACGTCGCCGCCGCACACGGCTTCGGCGATGCGGCTCGCGATCAGGTAGTCGTGGTCGCTGATGAAGCGGCCGTCACGCATGTTGACGAGCGATGCCTTGATCGTCGCGATCGCCGAGCGGCCTGCAACCGGCACGTCCTTCGCGCGCAGCGGTGCGCGGTAGCCGGTGGCGGCCAGCGCGCGCGCTTCCTTCTTCGCGGTGTCGAGCAGTTCGAACACGTTGAAGACGATCGTGTCGGACGGCTTCACGTAGCCCATCGCGCGTGCGTCGTGCGCGGACGCCGAGACCTTCGCCATCGCCGCGTTCTCGAACGACTTCGTGACGAACTTCAGGATGTCGGTGGTCGCGTTGGCGGCCGTCGCGGCATCCGCCGCGCGCAGCGCCGCTTCCTTCAGGCCGCCGCCCGCCGGCACCAGGCCGACGCCCACTTCGACGAGACCGATGTAGCTTTCGACGTGCACGACGCGCTTCGCGCTGTGCAGCATCAGCTCGCACCCGCCGCCGAGCGCGATGCCCGATACGGCCGCGACGACCGGCACGTTCGCGTACTTCACGCGCAGCATGCCTTCCTGGAACTTCTTCACGAACGGCTCGATGCCCTTCGCGCCGCCCATCATGAACGCCGGCATCGCCTCCTCGAGGTTCGCGCCGGCCGAGAACGGGCCGCCCGGCGTGCCGAGCTTCAGCGACGTCGGCTGCCAGATCACCACGCCCTTGTAGTCCTTCTCCGCGAGCTCGATCGCCTGCACGAGGCCGTCGATCACGCTCGGTCCGATCGTGTTCATCTTCGACTTGAACGACACGATCACGACGTCGTCCTCACCCGCACGGTCGTCGACCCATGCGCGCACGGCATCGGTCTCGAACAGGGTCTTGCCGTAGGTCTTCGGATCGGCGCCGGCTTCGCCGATGAGCGGCGCGCGGAACACCTGCTTGTCGTAGACCGCGAGGTCCGAACGCGGCACGAAGCGCTTCGCGGCGGGCGCCCACGAGCCTTCGGCCGTGTGCACGCCGCCCTTCTCGGCGACCGGGCCTTCGAGCACCCACGACGGCAGCGGCACGTTTGCCAGCGCCTTGCCGGCCGCGATGTCTTCCTGCACCCACTCGGCGACCTGCTTCCAGCCGGCGGCCTGCCAGCCTTCGAACGGGCCTTCGTTCCAGCCGAAGCCCCAGCGGATCGCGAGGTCGACGTCGCGCGCGTTGTCGGCGATCGATTCGAGATGCACGCCGATGTAGTGGAACACGTCGCGGAAGATCGACCACAGGAACTGCGCATGCGGATGATCCGTTTCGCGCAGCAGCTTCAGGCGTTCCGCCGGCGGACGCTTCAGGATGCGGCCGACGGTTTCGTCCGCCTTCGCGCCCGAGTCGACGTAGGTGCCGGTCTTCGCGTCGAGCACCTTGATCGCCTTGCCTTCCTTCTTGTAGAAGCCGCCGCCCGTCTTCTGGCCGAGCGCGCCCTGCTTCACCAGTTCGGCGAGCACGGCGGGCGTCTGGTAGACCGGGAAGAACGGATCGTCGGCGAGGTTGTCCTGCATCGTCTTGATCACGTGCGCCATCGTGTCGAGGCCGACCACGTCCGCGGTGCGGAACGTCGCCGACTTCGCGCGGCCGAGGCGGCTGCCCGTCAGGTCGTCGACTTCGTCGAAGCGCAGGCCGAACTTCGCGGCCTCGGTGATCACCGCGAGGATCGAGAAGATGCCGACGCGGTTCGCAATGAAGTTCGGCGTGTCCTTCGCGCGCACGACGCCCTTGCCGACGACGCTCGTCAGGAACGTCTCGAGCTGGTCGAGGATCTCCGGGCGCGTGTGCGCGGTCGGGATCAGTTCGACGAGGTGCATGTAGCGCGGCGGGTTGAAGAAGTGCACGCCGCAGAAGCGCGACTTCAGCTCGTCCGAGAACCCTTCGGACAGCTTCGTGATCGACAGGCCCGACGTGTTGGTCGCGAAGATCGCGTTCGGCGCGATGTGCGGCGCGACCTTCTTGTACAGGTCGTGCTTCCAGTCCATCCGCTCGGCGATCGCTTCGATCACGACGTCGCATTCGGCCAGCTTCGCGATGTCGTCCTCGTAGTTCGCCGCTTCGAGGTATTTCGCGTCGTCCTTCACGCCGAACGGCGCGGGCGACAGCTTCTTCAGGTTCTCGATCGCCTTCAGCGCGATCGCGTTTTTCGGGCCTTCCTTGGCCGGCAGGTCGAACAGCAGCACCGGCACGCGCGCGTTGACGAGGTGCGCGGCGATCTGCGCGCCCATCACGCCGGCGCCCAGCACGGCGACCTTGCGAATCAGGAAATTGCTCACGGGATGTCTCCGGATAGTGTCGTGCAGCGCGGGATGTGAGGGCTGCACGACGAAGTGAGTACCAGGAACCGTTGCGTTCGGGCGGCGCGCGGCGCGCCCCGCCCGGACTCGCGTCAGAACAGCGATTCGTCGACTTCCATCAGCGTCTTCGAGCCGGCGCGCGCCGCGCGGATCGTCGACGCCGTCTCGGGCAGCAGGCGCGCGAAGTAGAAGCGGGCCGTCGCGAGCTTCGACTTGTAGAACGGGTCGCCCGACGCTTCGTTGTCGAGCGCGAGGCGTGCCATGCGCGCCCAGAAGTACGAGAACACCAGGTGGCCGACGGTACGCAGGTACGGCACGGCGGCGGCACCGACTTCGTCGGGGTTCTGCATCGCCTTCATGCCGATTTCCATCGTCAGCTTCTGCACCTTGTCACCGATGTCGGCGAGCGGGTTGATGAACTCGGCCATTTCCGGCTTCACGCCTTCGGCTTCCGCGAATTCCGTCACGAGCTTGCCGAACTTCTTCAGCTTCGCGCCCATGTCGCCGAGCACCTTGCGGCCCAGCAGGTCGAGCGACTGGATCGAGTTCGTGCCTTCGTAGATCATGTTGATCCGCGCGTCGCGCACGTACTGCTCCATGCCCCACTCGGAGATGAAGCCGTGGCCGCCGTAGATCTGCATCGCGTGGTTGGTCGACTCGAACGCGTTGTCGGTCAGGAACGCCTTGATGATCGGCGTGAGCAGCGCGACGAGGTCGGCCGCTTCCTTGCGCACCGCTTCGTCGGCGTGCGACAGTTCCTTGTCGATCTGCAGCGCGGACCAGTACGTGAACGCGCGCGCGCCTTCCGCGTAGGCTTTCTGCGTGAGCAGCATGCGGCGCACGTCCGGGTGCACGATGATCGGGTCGGCCGGCTTGTCCGGTGCCTTCGGGCCCGTCAGCGAACGCATCTGCAGGCGTTCCTTCGCGTACGTGAGCGAGTTCTGGTACGCGACTTCCGTGAGGCCGAGGCCCTGCATGCCGACGCCGAGGCGCGCGGCATTCATCATCACGAACATCGCGTTCAAGCCCTTGTTCGGCTCGCCGACCATCCAGCCCTTCGCGCCGTCGAGGTTCATCACGCACGTCGAGTTGCCGTGGATGCCCATCTTGTGCTCGATCGAGCCGCACTTGATGCCGTTGCGCTCGCCCGGCTCGCCCGCCGCGTCGGGGATGAACTTCGGCACGATGAACAGCGAGATCCCCTTCGTGCCTTGCGGCGCGTCCGGCAGGCGCGCGAGCACGAGGTGGACGATGTTCTTCGACATGTCGTGCTCGCCGCTCGAGATGAAGATCTTCGTGCCGCTGATCGAGTACGAGCCGTCGCCGTTCGGTTCGGCCTTGGTGCGCAGGATGCCGAGGTCGGTGCCGCAGTGCGGCTCGGTCAGGCACATCGTGCCCGTCCATTCGCCCGACACGAGCTTCGGCAGGTATTGCTTCTGGAGTTCCGGCGCGCCGTGCGCGTGCAGGCATTCGTACGCGCCGTGCGACAGGCCCGGATACATCGTCCATGCCTGGTTCGCCGAGTTCAGCATTTCGTAGAGCGCGTTGTTCACGAACGCGGGCAGGCCCTGGCCGCCGTAGTCCGGATCGCAGCCGAGCGCCGGCCAGCCGGCCTCGACGTATTGCCGGTAGGCCTCCTTGAAGCCGGTCGGCGTCTTCACGACGCCGTCGCCTTCATACGTGCAGCCTTCGCGGTCGCCGACCTGGTTCAGCGGGAACAGTACCTCGGAGCAGAACTTGCCCGCTTCCTCGAGGACCTGGTTGATCGTGTCGGCGTCGAGGTCCGCATGCTTGGGCATTTGCTTGACTTCGGCTTCGACGTTCAGAAGCTCGTGCAACACGAATTGCATGTCGCGCAGCGGCGCGGCGTACTGTCCCATGACTCTCTCCAAAGGTGGGCAAAACGGCTCGAGCTCCTGGCGGGCGGGTCACGCGCCGCTAACGGCTCTCGCTCTGATACGAAACAATCGTCTTTTCCAGCGCGGCCCACGTGAGGCGCACGGCGTCCGGCGAATGCAGGAAGCGCGCGTCGTGATGCAGGCCGAGCGTGAAGCTGTACAACTCGAAGAGCATCAGGTCCGGATCGGTATCCGCACGCAGATGGCCTTCTTCCTTCGCCTGCGAAATGGCACGCAGCATCGCGGCACGCCAGGCCGTCACGCTCGCGATCAACTGCTCGCGCACGGGGCTGTCAGGCCGGTCGTCGTACTCGACGGCACCGCTGATGTAGATGCATCCCGTCGTTACCTCCTGGATGCGCTTCTCCGTCCAGCGGGCCAGCATCGCCCGAAGGCGCGGCAAGCCTCGCGGCTCGCGCAGGCTCGGAAAGAACACCTCGTTTTCGAAACGATGGTGATACTCGCGGACGACCTCGACCTGCAGGTCCTCGCGCGATCCGAAGTGCGCGAACACACCGCTCTTGCTCATCTGCATGCGCTCGGCCAGCAGGCCGATCGTCAGCCCCTCCAGCCCGTCACGGCTGGCGAGGTCCAAAGCAGCTTCAAGTATCGCGGCACGCGTCTGTTCGCCTTTTCGCATAGCTATTTCTGTAACCGTTCGGGGGTTCGAATAAAATCGAACGGCCGTACTATTATTGAGTGCGGCCGCTCGCGAAACAAGGAAATTATTAGAAACCGGTGTCTAACCGAGCCGCTATTTTGCGCGATTCCGGCGGGACCGGAGCGGCTTTTCCGCACGAACGTGCGGACAGATATTTTGAAGCGAATGCTTAGTCTGCGTCAGTCGTAACCGCCGACCGTCAGCGCCTTCATCACGAGACGATACGCGGTGTACGCGAGCCAGTTCAGCAGACGCTCGAGGCGCGGGCGCGCCGCGAAACGCGCGGCGTCGATTTCCCGGCCATCGGCGAACGCGGCGGCGATCGCGTCGCGCAATTCGTTCGTGACTGCATCGTAGCGCACCAGCACGACGTTCGCTTCATTGTTCAGCATCAGGCTCAGCGCGTCCAGGTTCGACGAGCCGACCGTCGCCCAGTTGTCGTCGATCACGGCGACCTTGCCGTGCAGCATCGTCTTGTCGTATTCGGCCACCCGCACGCCCGCGCGCAGCAGCGCGTGATAGAGGAACGGCACGGCCGTGTCGAGCGCCGCGAACTCCTTGCGGCCGATCAGGATCCGCACGTCGACGCCGCGCCGCGCCGCGCCCGTCAGCGCGCGGCGCAGCTTGCGGCCCGGCATGAAGTACGGATTCGCGAGCAGGATCCGCTGGCGCGCCTGGCCGATCGCCGCGAGATACGCCTTTTCGATCGCGCGGCGGTTCACGACGTTGTCGCGCGCGACGAACGCGACGCTCGGCTCCGTCACGACCCTGAGCGCGCCGGCCTTGATCCACCGGTGGCTGCGCATCCAGCGCCGGAACATGTCGGGAAACGCCTCGCCGCCGTGCAGGCCGGCCGCGTACTGCGCATACGGCTTGTGGCCGAACTGGATCCGGTGCCACTGCAGCTCGAACGCGGCGCGCACGTCGGACACCGCCGGCCCGGCCATCTCGACCGCGAAATCCCAGCGCGGAAACGGCAGCGTCGCGCTGCCCTGCGTGTAGTCGTCGACGATGTTGATGCCGCCGCAGAACGCGGCCGCATGATCGATCACCGCGAGCTTGCGGTGCGTGCGCGAGAAGCCGAAACGGCCGAACAGGAAGCGGTTGTAGATGCAGTGCTCGACACCGGCCTCGGCCCACGTGTCGAACAGCGGCAGGCGCGCGGTGCCGACGCCGTCGGTGATCACGCGCACACGTACGCCGCGCTGCGCCGCGCGGATCAGCGCGTCCGACACCGGCCGGCCGGCCGCGTCGTCGCAGAAGATGTAGGTTTCGAGCATCACCTGCTCGCGCGCCGCATCGATCCGCTCGATCAGCGCGTGGAAGAATTCGCCGCCGGTTTCGCACAGCCGCACGGTATTGCCGGTCGTGAACGCGAGCCGCGATGCGGAGCCGCGTTCCTGCAGGAACATCTGCCGCAATTGCGCGAAGCGCTTGCGGGCCTCCGCCGTCATGCGGACGAGCCGTGCGGCGCGCGCGACAGGGCCACGCGCGCGGGCAGCTGCAGGATCGCCTCGGCGTTCGACGGCGAGAAACAGCGCGCGGCCGCCTCGCGGAACGGCAACCACGCATGGTCGACATGCTCGCGCGGCGACAGCGTGACGTCGATGCGCCCCGGCACGCACAGGCCGAACCAGTGCTCGACGTTGCGCGTGACGCCCGGTGCATAGCGGTGCAGGTATTGCGGATAGATCGCGTATTCGATCCGGTGACGCCAGTCGACGAGCGCGGCGGCCGGCACGCCGGGCGTGCCGACGGCGATGCCGGTTTCCTCGGCCACTTCGCGCGCGGCCGTCACCGCGAGCGGTTCGTCGAGTGCGTCCTTCGAGCCGGTGACCGATTGCCAGAAATCGGGCTGGTCGGCACGCTTGATCACGAGCACATCGAGGTCGGGCGTGTAGATCACGACAAGAACGGATTCGGGGATTTTCGGCGGCTTCGTCATCGTTGTTTCATGCGGCACGGGGCCGTGCGACGGCCATGTGCTCCGAACGTACGGCAAGTGCTGCGACTGTACCGCAAAAAACGAAAAAGGCGCATCGCTGCGCCTTTTTCATCTGCGTCATGTGTGCATGACCGCACACGCGACCGGGTGCCGAACGCGTTATGCCTTCGGCTGCTCCGGCTGGCGCAGGCGGATATGCAGTTCGCGCAGCTGACGCTCGTCGACCGGGCTCGGCGCTTGCGTGAGCAGATCCTGCGCACGCTGCGTCTTCGGGAACGCGATCACGTCGCGGATCGAATCGGCGCCGGCCATCATCGTGACGATGCGGTCGAGACCGAACGCGATACCGCCGTGCGGCGGCGCGCCGTACTGCAGCGCGTCGAGCAGGAAGCCGAACTTCAGTTGCGCTTCTTCCGCGCCGATCTTCAGCGCGCGGAACACCTTGCTCTGCACTTCTTCCTGGTAGATACGCACCGAGCCGCCGCCGATTTCCCAGCCGTTCAGCACCATGTCGTACGCCTTCGCGAGGCAGCGGCCCGGGTCGGTCTCGAGGTACTCGAGGTGCTCGTCCTTCGGGCTGGTGAACGGGTGATGCGCGGCGACGTAGCGGGCGTCTTCGTCGTCGTATTCGAACATCGGGAAGTCGACGACCCACAGCGGCTTCCAGCCGGCCTGGACGAGGCCGTTCGCCTTGCCGAACTCCGAGTGGCCGATCTTCAGGCGCAGCGCGCCGAGGCTGTCGTTGACGACCTTCGCGCGGTCGGCCGCGAAGAAGATGATGTCGCCGTCTTCAGCGCCGGTGCGCTCGAGGATCGCCGCGATCGATGCGTCATGCAGGTTCTTGACGATCGGGCTTTGCAGGCCGTCGCGGCCCTTCGCCTTCTCGTTGACCTTGATCCAGGCGAGGCCCTTCGCGCCGTAGATGCGCACGAATTCCGTGTAGCCGTCGATGTCGCCGCGCGACAGCTCGCCGCCCTTCGGCACGCGCAGCGCCGCGACACGGCCGTCCTTCGCGTTGGCCGGCGTGCTGAACACCTTGAAATCGACGTCCTTCATCGCGTCGGTCAGCTCGGTGAACTCGAGCTGCACGCGCAGGTCCGGCTTGTCCGAACCGAAACGCGCCATCGCTTCCGAATACGGCATCACCGGGAATTTCGCGTCGAGCTCGACGTCGATCGTCGTCTTGAAGATATGACGGATCATGTCTTCGAACAGGTCGCGGATTTCCTGCTCGCCGAGGAACGACGTTTCGCAGTCGATCTGCGTGAATTCCGGCTGACGGTCGGCGCGGAGGTCTTCGTCGCGGAAGCACTTGGTGATCTGGTAGTAACGGTCGAAGTTCGCGACCATCAGCAGCTGCTTGAACAGCTGCGGCGACTGCGGCAGCGCGAAGAACTGGCCCGCGTTCACGCGCGACGGCACGAGGTAGTCGCGTGCGCCTTCCGGCGTGCTCTTCGTCAGCATCGGCGTTTCGATGTCGATGAAGCCCTGCTCGTCGAGGTACTTGCGCGCCTCGATCGCGACGCGGTAGCGCAGGCGCAGGTTGTGCTGCATCTGCGGACGGCGCAGGTCGAGCACGCGGTGCGTGAGGCGGGTCGTTTCCGACAGGTTGTCGTCGTCGAGCTGGAACGGCGGCGTGACCGACGCGTTCAGCACGTTCAGTTCGTGGCACAGCACTTCGATCTTGCCGCTCTTCAGGCCGGCGTTGACCGTGCCTTCCGGACGATTGCGCACGAGGCCCTTGATCTGCACGCAGAACTCGTTGCGCACGCCTTCGGCGGTCGCGAACATCTCGGCGCGATCCGGGTCGCACACCACCTGCACGAGGCCTTCACGATCGCGCAGGTCGATGAAGATCACACCGCCGTGATCGCGGCGGCGCTGCACCCAGCCGCACAGCGACACGGTTTGGCCCAGCAGGTGTTCGGTCACGAGACCGCAGTATTCAGTACGCATCGACATGATGTTTGCTTTCGTTCGGTTTGATCAACGGGCGCCGCAACGCGCGGCCCGGGCGATGATTCTTTACTTACAGCGGCGGCTCGACGGGGCGGCGGGCGGGCGCCGGTACCGGCGCCGGAGGCGCCACGACGCCCATCGAGACGATGTACTTGAGCGCGGCATCGACCGACATGTCGAGTTCGACGACTTCGCTCTTCGGCAGCATCAGGAAGAAGCCGGACGTCGGGTTCGGCGTCGTGGGCACGTACACGCTCACGTACTCTTCCGTCAGATGGTTGACCACGTCGCCGCCGGGTGTACCGGTCAGAAACGCGATCGTATACGAGCCGCGGCGCGGGTATTCGATCAGCAGCGCCTTGCGGAACGCGTTGCCGCTGCTCGACAGCAGCGTGTCCGACACCTGCTTGACGCTCGTGTAGATCGGCCCGACGACCGGGATGTGACGCACGACCGCGTTCCACCACGTGACGAGCTTCTGGCCGATGAAATTCTGCGTGGCCAGCCCGACGACGAAGATGAACGCGATCGTCAGCACCGCGCCGATTCCCGGCAGATGGAAGCCGAGCATCCGCTCGGGCTGCCACGATTCGGGCAGCAGGAGCAGCGTCTGGTCCATCGTGCCGATGATGAGGCCGAGCACCCACAGCGTGATCGCGAGCGGGACGAGGACCAGCAGGCCGGTCAGAAACACCGTTTTCAGGGTCGTCTTTTTCATCATCTGCCGTCAATGAACCGCGCCAGCGGCGCGGGTTGGTCGCGACCCGGCCGGGCCGCGACGGTC